>DAHVAB010000261.1 GCA_027314825.1 Solirubrobacterales bacterium | reverse complement strand
CCGGCCCGACACTTCCCGGACGTGCTCGTCGAGCTGGCCGACGGGCGGCGGCTGGCGCTGGAGCTCGAGCTGAGCGCCAAGAGCCGCGACGCGCTCGATCGGGTGATGCTCGCCTACGCGACCGACCGGTCGGTCTCGCGCGTCGTGTACCTGGTGCCTGGCGCGGCGCTGGCACGGCAGGTCCGGGACGCCGCCGAGCGGGCCGGGCTGGCCGGCCTCGTCCAGGTCGAGCGGCTGGCCGCGGACGGGATCACCGGGGCGCCGCGGATCGCCGCCGGGCGGGGCGCCGCCGCGCGAAGCCCGCAGCGAGCCGCTGCCGGAAGCGGTGCGCGACGGTGAGCGAAGCGGCTCCCGCGCTCGCCGCCGAGAAGCTGGATGTCGTCTGGAACGTGGAGCACGAGGTGGCAGGCCACTCGGTCGCGGTCAATGCCAGCGATCCCCCGCAGAGCGGCTATGTCTGGGGTGCCATGTTGATGAGGCAGGGCGAGGCCCGGGTCTTCATCAAGTCCACCGCCCCCTCATCCGATCCGGCTCTCACCGCCCATGACCAACTGCTCAACAGCGGATGCCCGAGCAGCGGAAACGGGCGCCTCCCACACCCTGGAGGCTGAGGCAAGCATGGTGCTCCTGCTGGCAGGCCGTCGCTGCCGGGGTTCGCGACGATCACGGGAGCGGGCAGACGAGCAGTGAGCGGTCCTGCGGCAGCGACACGCAACGTTGAACTGCCACCCGCGCATTCCAAGTTTCTTAGCTAACCTTGGAATGTGCGTGCGGAACTCCAACCTTCCAGGGGACGCGTCGAGCGTCGCACATGGCGAGCGTTGCGCGATTATGGCGGCGGCCGCCGGCATCGCAGCCCGCAGACCATCGACTGCTTCGTTCCCGACCCGATCGCAGATTTCGATCCTCCGCTGACGGCGGCGATCGCGGCCACGCTCGCCGAGGCCGACGCGGCTGTGCGCGACTTGAACTCGGAGGTGCCGGCACTGGCGAGCCTGGAGGCTCTCTCGCGCCAGTTGCTTCGCCAGGAGTCGGTTGGGTCGAGTCGAATCGAGGGGCTCGTGATGGGACAGCGGCTTCTCGCGCGTGCGGCTGCCGGGGCGGGCGGCGATGAGACCGCCCGTCAGATCGTCGGCAACGTGCGCGCGATGGAGGCCGCGATCGGCCGCGCAGCGGAGGGCCGTGCGCTGGCGCTCGAAGACGTGCTGGAGGTACATCGGGTGCTGCTGCGGGCGACTCGGGACGAGCATCTCGGGGGTGTCATCCGCAATGAGCAGAACTGGATCGGTGGTAGTGCCTACAGCCCGGCCGGCGCCGAATACATTCCGCCGCCGGAGGATGAGGTGCAACGCCTGATGGAAGACCTCGTCGAGTTCGTCAATCGCGAGGACCTGCCTGTGAGCATGCAGGCGGCGATCGCGCATGCGCAGTTCGAGACCATTCACCCGTTCATCGATGGCAACGGGCGTGTCGGACGATGCCTGATCCACATCGTCTACAGGCGCAGGGGGCTCGCGCGGTCCGTCGTGCCGCCGATCAGCCTCATCCTCGCCACACGCTCCAGGGAGTACCTCGGTGGCCTGCAGGAGTACCGCTTCGCCGAGATGACGCAGTGGCTCGTGTTCTTCGCGACCGTGACGATCGCTGCTGCGCGGAAGGCGAACGGGCTCGCCGCACGCGTCGAGATGCTGCTCGGGCAGTGGCTCTCGGAGCTGGGAAACCCACGCTCCGACGCGAGCTCCCGCCGGATCGCCGCACAGCTGCCCGCCGAGCCGATCATCACCGTCGCGCGCGCCGCCGAGCTCGCTCAGGTGAGCAACACGGCGGCCGACAATGCTGTCCGCGCACTGGAGTCAGCAGGCGTGCTGAAACGTCTCGGCTCCAAGAAGTGGGGGCGCATGTGGGAGGCGCCCGGCGTCTTCGAGCTGCTCGACGGCTTTGAGCGCGAGCTCGCAACCCCGGAAGGAGAGCAGCGGCCTGCGCGGCCTGCACCCAGACCCGCATGAACCGCCCACGAGGCCACTAAATTCCAATAGATTGAACGAGTGGCGGGGGCAGGATTCGAACCTGCGAAGGCAGAGCCAACGCGTTTACAGCGCGTCCCCTTTGACCGCTCGGGAACCCCGCCGCTGAGCCAGGCAGTCTAGCCGCGCCGGGGCGCCCGCGGCATCCGCCCGGCGCTGGCCGGAGGGTGCATGGGGGCGCGGCCAGGAGCACGCCGGGGCGTGGGGTGCAGGGCGCCAGGGCGTGGGGCGCAGGGTGCCGGGGCGTGGGGCGCCGGGCGCCGGGGCGCGGGGCGGAAGGCGCCGTGGCGTGGGGTGCAGGGGGGCGGGCCCATCACACGGTCTCGCGCAGCGGCTGCGCCTCCGGCAGCGTCTGCAGCTTCTTCAACGTCCGGCTCTCGATCTGGCGCACGCGCTCGCGGGTGATGCTGAAGGCACGGCCCACTTCGTCGAGCGTCCGGGCACGGTCGCCGGTGAGCCCGTAGCGCATCTCGATCACCTCCCGCTCCCTCTCCGGCAGGGCGGCGAGCACTCGTGCGATGCTCTGACGGCGCATCGCCTCGGAGGCGATGTCGAACGGCGAGGCGCCGGAGGCGTCCTCCACGAAGTCGCCGAGCTCGCCGTCCTCGTCCTCCCCGGTCGGCCGCTCCAGGGAGATCGGCTGCTGGGCGATCCGCATCAGCTCCCGGACCTGCTGGGCCGAGCACTCCATCTGCGAGGCGATCTCGGCCGGGGTTGGCTCCCGCCCTAGGCGCTGCAGCAGCTGGCGCTCGGTCTGGACCACCTTGTTGATCCGCTCGACCATGTGGACGGGGATCCGGATCGTCCGGCCCTTGTCGGCGATCGCGCGGCTGATCGCCTGCCTGATCCACCAGGTCGCATACGTGGAGAACTTGTATCCGCGCCGGTGGTCGAACTTCTCGACCGCCCGGATCAGGCCGAGCGAGCCCTCCTGGATCATGTCGAGCAGCGTCAGCCCGCGGCCGATGTAGCCCTTCGCGATCGAGACGACGAGCCTCAGGTTCGCCTCCACCATGTGCTGCTTGGCGGCGATGTCGCCCCGCTCGATCCGCTTCGCCAGCGCGACCTCTTCGATGGCGTTGAGCAGCGGCACCTTCCCGATCGCGCTCAGGTAGATCTGCAGCGAGTCGAGGCCCGGCTCCACCTCGACGGCGCCCGCCATGCGGTCGCGGCGCGGCGCGGCCTCCGGGCTGCGCGAGCGCCCTCCCGGCACCGCGGGCCGCCACCCGTCGGGCGCCAACCCCTCGACCTCCCTGTCGTCCATCCTCTCCACTCCTCCCGCCGCCACAGGCAGCTGCGCTGCTCCACCCCGACCCTCGCCACCGGGACACTCCCCGGCAGGACAAGCGTCATGTGCGGAGTGATACCAAAAACTCAGGCAGTTGAGATCCATGCCGCCTGCGCGCGACGGCCGCACGACCGCGAGCCGCCCCGCCGAGAGCCGTTCGGCTTGCCGCGAGGCGCCCTGCGGTCCGGGGTCGTTCGGTAGGCTGGCGGTCAGTGCAGAGCACCACTGCGACAGCCCTCGCCGGCCACATCGAGCCGGCCGATGACGTCCAGGCGCGCATCCCGTCGGTGCCGGTGGGACTCTCCCGCGTCGGCGTGACCGGCGTGGAGAAGGTGCTGCGCATCCGCGACGAGCTGTACTCGGCGCGCCTCTCCTGCTTCGTCGACCTGGCATCCGACCAGAAGGGGGCGCACATGTCCCGCTTCGAGGAGGTCGTCAACGAGACGGTCGGCGAGCTCGTCCTGGGGGAGG
>DAHVAB010000260.1 GCA_027314825.1 Solirubrobacterales bacterium | reverse complement strand
CCCACCGGGCCGACGATCCTGGTCTCCGTGAAGAACGAGGAGGCGAGCGAGAAGTGCACCGCCGAGCCTCCCAGCATCCGCTCGCGGCTGCCGAACGGGGTGCTGACGGTGTCGAACGCGATCGATCCTACGACTGTTAGAGACATGTTCCTGACCTCTGCGGTTGCGGGCGGTCCTTCACCAGACCCTACATGCCGCCCATCAGCGCTGCCGGCTCTCAGCCCGCCGACCCGCAGGCCACCAACCCGCAGGCCACCGACCCGCAGGCCACCGACCCTCGGCCCGCCGACCCTCGGCCCGCCGAGTCCGAACGCGGCTGCGTCAGGGGGTGCTCGCAGCAGAGCCTGCCTCCGAGCACATAAGCTGCGTGGACCGATGAGCAAGAGCTTCCAAGAACTCGGCCTCTCCGACCCCACCCTGCAGGCGCTGCGGGAGCTGGGCTACGAGTCGCCCAGCCCGATCCAGGAGCAGGGGATCCCGCCGCTCCTGGAAGGACGGGACGTGATCGGGCAGGCGCAGACCGGGACCGGCAAGACCGCCGCGTTCGGCCTGCCGATCATGGAGTACGTCGACCCTCACCTCGGCGAGGTGCAGGCGCTCGTGCTCACCCCGACCAGGGCGCTGTGCATCCAGGTCACGCAGGCGCTGCGCGCATACGGGGCCGTCAAGGGGGTCGACGTGGTCGCGGTCTTCGGGGGCGCGCCGATCCGCACCCAGCAGGCGCAGCTGCGCGGCGGCGGCCACGTCGTCGTCGGCACCGTCGGCCGCGTGCTCGACCTGATCTCCAGGCACTCGCTGCTGTTGCACGACTGCCGGTTCGTCGTGCTCGACGAGGCCGACGAGATGCTGGACCTCGGCTTCCTGGAAGAGGTCGAGCGGATCCTCGCGCTGACGCCGAGCGGCCGCCAGACGGCGCTCTTCTCGGCGACGATGCCGGCGCCGATCCGCAAGCTCGCCGACCGCTACCTCTACGACCCGGTGCTGGTGAAGGTGGAGGCGGCGACGCTCACGATCGACACGGTCGCCCAGTTCCAGGTCGCCGTCGAGTCGAAGGGCAAGCCCGACAGGCTCACGGAGGTGCTGCGGGCCGAGCGCCCCGACCAGGCGATCGTGTTCGTGAGGACGAAGGTGCGCTGCGACCAGCTCTTCAGGGTCCTGCGCGACCGCGGGATGAACGTCCGAGCGCTGCACGGCGACATGAGCCAGGGCGCCCGCGACGGCGTGATGCTCGCCTTCAAGGGCGGCCGCGTGCCGATCCTCGTCGCCACCGACGTGGCCGCCAGGGGGCTCGACATCTCGACGGTGACCCACGTCATCAACTACGACGTGCCGACCTCGCCCGACACCTACGTGCACCGGATCGGGCGCACCGGCAGGATCGGCCGCTCCGGGCGCGCGATCACGTTCGTGGAGCCGCGCCAGCAGCGCGAGCTGGGCGCGATCGAGCGCCACATCGGCACGTCGGTCACCGCCTGGGAGCAGGGCGCAGTCGCGAGCCCCACGCCGGTCAGAGAGCGTCCCCGCCGGCACTCCAAGCCCCACATCTCCCGTGACGGCAGCGAGCCGGTCGCCAAGCTGATGCTCAAGGGCGGCAAGGCTGCCGGTCTGCGCGTCGCCGACATCGTCGGCGCCGTCACCTCCGCCGCCGGGCTGGACGGCGAGGCCGTCAGCGACGTGCTCGTGCTCGACCGCTTCTCCTTCCTCACGGTGCCCGACTCGGAGGCCGAGAATGTGATCGAGGCGCTGTCGGGCAAGCGGGTGCGGGGACGCCTCCTGCACGCCGCCAGAGTGCAGGAGTAGCCGGCCGCGCGCTCGTCAGGCCATCGTCAGCCCACCGCTGACCGAGAGCGTCTGGCCGGTGATGAAGGAGGCCTCATCGGAGGCCAGGAACGCGACCGCCGCCGCGACGTCCTCGGGCCGGCCGAGCCGCTTCATCGGCACGGCGCGGCTCATCGCGGCGATGATCTTGCCGGCATCCTCGCCCGCCTCCGCGATGCCATGCAGCAGCGGCGTGTCGGTCGGGCCGGGGCAGACGGCGTTCACCGTGACCGCGCTGCGCGCCGTCTCCCGGGCCAGCGACTTGGAGAATGAGATCAGCGCGCCCTTGGCGGCGGCGTAGACGGACTCCTGGGAGGAGCCGACCCGCGCCGCGTCGGAGCTGACGCTCACGATCCGGCCCCAGCCCGCCTCGATCATCGCCGGCAGCACCGCGGAGGTGAGTCGCAGCGCGCCCATGAAGTTGATGTCGATCACCTTGCGCCAGAAGTCCTCATCGGTCGCAAGGAAGGGCGCGAGCCTGTCCCAGCCGGCGTTGTTGACGAGGATCTCGACCGCTCCCAGCTGCGAGCTGGCCGCCTCCACGGCGCCCGCGACCGCGCCGGCGTCGGTGATGTCGAGAGCCACCGCGACCGCCTCGGCTCCGCCCGCGCGCAGGCGCTCGGCGACGCGATCGGCTCCCGCACGATCGATGTCGGCGACCGCGACAGCGCTGCCGGCGGCAGCCAGCGCCTCGCAGATCGCAGCGCCGATGCCGCCGGCCCCGCCCGTGACGATCGCCGTGCGGCGAGGCTGCTCGGTTGGCTGGCCGGCCATGCAGGTAGGGTATGAAAGCCGATGCCCCTGTGCCCGCACGCCGGCTATCGCCCCTGAGCGATGGACCTCGACTTCAGCGAGGAGCAGCATCGCTTCCAGGAGTCGGTCCGCGAGTTCGCACGCACCCGCCTCGCGCCCCGATACGCCGCCGACGACCGTTCCGGCACGCTGGATCGGCGCACTCGCGAGGAGATGGCCGGCCTCGGCCTGATGGGGCTCACCATCCCCGAGCGCTACGGAGGCCAGGGCGCCGACGCGCTGAGCACCGGCATCGCCGCCGAGGAGCTCTCCCGCGCCGACTTCAACGCCGCCTACCTGCTGCTGATCCCGATGCTCGCCGCCGAGGTGGTGCTGAGCGCGGGCACAGAGGAGCAGCGCGAGCGGATCCTGCCGGCGATCGCCGACGGCTCGGCGCTGCCCTGCTTCTGCCTGACCGAGCCGGGCCACGGCTCCGACGCCGCGCACCTGACGATGCGCGCCGAGCGCGACGGCACCGGCACCGGCACTGGCGGCGACGACGGCACCGGCACTGGCGGCGGCGGCTGGCGGCTGACAGGCGAGAAGACGTCGATCTCACTGGGAATGATCGCCGACAGCGCGATCGTCTTCGCGCGGACGGCGCCGGGCGGGGCGCGCGGCGTCTCCGCCTTCCACATCTCGCTGGATGACCCGAGCATCCAGCGATCGGCCTTCCGCGACCTCGGCAGCCGAGCGATCGGCCGGGCCGCCATCCACTTCGACGGCCTTCGCCTCCCCGCCGACGCGCTGATCGGCTCCGAGGGGGACGGCTTCGTGAAGTGTATGCAGTCCTTCGAGCTGTCCAGGGCGATCATCGGCCTGATGTGCCTCGGCCTCGCCTCGGCCGCGCTGCAGGAAGCGATCGAGTACGCGCGCAGCCGCGAGGCGTTCGGGCGGCCGATCGGCGCCCAGCAGGGCGTCGCCTTCCCGCTCGCGGAGGCCGCCACCATGATCGCCGGCGCCCGCTGGGTCTGCTACGAGGCGCTCTGGCGCCGGGACCAGGGCCGTCCACACCGCGTGCAGGCGAGCATGGCCAAGTGGTGGGCGCCGAAGGTCGCCGTGGAGACGGCCCACCAGGCGCTGCTCACCCTCGGCCACTCGGGCTACAGCGAGGAGCTGCCGGCGGGACAGCGGATCAGGGACCTGATCGGCCTGGAGATCGGCGACGGCACCGCGCAGATCATGAAAACACTGGTGGCGCGCGAGGTCATCGGCAAGACCGCCCGTCCCTACTAAGCGCGACGCGCCACGCGCGCTCAGCGCGCGCGCCGCGCAAGAAATCGCAACCGCATGTAGTCGGCGGTCCA
>DAHVAB010000025.1 GCA_027314825.1 Solirubrobacterales bacterium | reverse complement strand
TCAGAGAGCACCTGGCTAAGAAGTGGAAGCTCAACCTTATCGTGGCGTACAGCGAGGTGAAGCCAGACGCCATAGGATCTGCATGCTGCGGCAAGAACAAGCCGGATACGCTGAAGAAGGTGATGAAGGAGATCACCCAGCGCGGGGACATCATCCTGTTCATCGACGAGCTTCACAACCTGGTCGGTGCCGGCGCCGCCGAGGGCGCGATCGACGCCGCCTCGATCCTCAAGCCCGCGCTGGCCAGAGGCGAACTGCAGACGATCGGCGCGACGACGCTCGACGAGTACCGCAAGTACCTGGAGCGCGACTCCGCGCTGGAGCGCCGCTTCCAGCAGATTCGCGTCGAGGAGCCGAGCATCGATCAGAGTGTGGAGATCCTGAAGGGGCTGCGCGAGCGCTACGAGCAGCACCACAAGGTCAAGATCACCGACGAGGCGCTGCGTGCCGCCGGCGATCTCTCCTTCCGCTACATCTCAGATCGCTTCCTGCCCGACAAGGCGATCGACGTGATCGACGAGGCTGCCTCCCGGATGCGGATCAAGTCGATGACCTCCCCGCCCGCCAACCGCGAGCTGGAGGAGGAAATCGAGAAGACCCGCCGCGAGAAGGAGGCGGCGATCGAGGCCCAGGAGTTCGAGAAGGCCGCGGCCCTGCGCGACAAGGAGAGAAAGCTCACCCACAAGAAGCGCGAGCTGGAGGAAGAGTGGGAGTCGGGGGAGAGCGCGGAGCGGCCATCGATCGGCGAGGAGGAGATCGCCGACATCGTCTCGATGTGGACCGGAATCCCCGTCTTCAAGCTGACAGAGGCCGAGACGCAGAAGCTGATGCGGATGGAGGACGAGCTGCACAAGCGCGTGATCGGCCAGCATCCGGCGATCGAGGTGATCTCCAAGGCGATCCGCCGCTCTCGCGCGGGCCTGAAGGACCCGAAACGGCCGACCGGATCGTTCATCTTCCTCGGACCCTCCGGGGTCGGCAAGACCGAGCTTGCACGCACGCTCGCCGAGTTCCTCTTCGGGGACGAGGAAGCGATGGTGCGGATCGACATGTCCGAGTACATGGAGAAGCACGCCGTCTCGCGCCTGGTCGGCTCGCCGCCCGGCTACATCGGCTATGACGAGGGCGGCCAGCTCACCGAGTCGGTGAGGCGCAAGCCCTACTGCGTGCTGCTGCTGGATGAGATCGAGAAGGCCCATCCAGATGTCTTCAACATCCTGCTGCAGATCCTCGACGATGGGCGGCTGACCGATGCGCAGGGGCGGACGGTCGACTTCCGCCATGCGATCGTGATCATGACCTCGAACATCGGCGCCCAGGAGATCGCGCGCAACACGCCCCTCGGATTCGCCGTCTCAGACGACGAGACGGGCATCACCTACGACGAGATGAAGAACCGGATCATGGGTGAGCTCAAGAAGGTGTTCCGGCCCGAGTTCCTCAACCGGATCGACGACGTGATCGTCTTCCACAAGCTGGCCAAGGACGAGATCAAGCAGATCGTCGAGCTGCTGCTGCTGCGGATCCGCGAGTCGATGGCCGAGCGGGAGCTGCAGCTGGAGCTCTCCGAGGAGGCCAAGGATCTGCTGGTGGAGAAGGGCTGGGATCCGGCGATGGGCGCGCGCCCGCTGCGCCGCGCGATCCAGCGCTACATCGAGGATCCGCTGGCGGACTTCGTGCTGCGTGAGGAGCTGACCCCGGGCGCCACCGTCGTCGTCGACTCCGCGCCGGAGGGCGAGCGCGACGGCGATGGCGGGGTGCGCCTGCGAGTGGTGCAGGCCAGCAAGCAGAAGACGCCGGTCGGCGTCGGCGCCGCAGCCGAGTCGCATGGAGCGCTGCCATCCGGCGGCGGCGGTGGCGGCGAGCTGGAGCCCGGCGAGGATGGCGGCCGCGAGCCGGCCGGCGGCCCGGACGACGCCCAGGAGCATCCGGACGGCGAGGACGCCTCCCCGGCCGAGAGCTGAGCGGCCGGTCCTCTGAGCTCGACCACCTCCACACGGCTGGCGCTCTCGCCCATGTCCCCGGGCGACTGGCCCGCGGTCGCGCGGATATACGCAGCCGGGATCGCTGGCGGCAACGCCACCTTCGAGTCCGAGGTTCCGAGCTGGGAGCGGTGGTCGGCGGCGCGGGGGCGGCTGCCCTGCATGGTGGCGCGCGACGGCGGCGGCACGATCCTGGGGTGGGCGGCGCTGACGCCGGTCTCCCCGAGAGAGTGCTACCGCGGCGTCGGCGCGGTGAGCATCTACGTTGATCCCGCCCACCAGCGACGCGGCGTCGGCAGAGCGCTCCTGGAAGGCCTGGCCATCGCCGCCGAGGCGGCCGGCCTGTGGACGGTGGAGGCCGGCATCTTCCCCGAGAACCTCGCGAGCATCGCGCTGCACGAGAGCTGCGGCTTCCGCCTGGTCGGCGTGCGCAGCCGCGTCGGTGTGATGCCGGACGGCAGCTGGCGCGACGTCGCCCTCTTCGAGAGGCGCAGCGAGGTGGTAGGCGTCGACCGCGGCCTCCACGCCGGCGCGTAGCCGTCTTTGCCCCCGCGCAGCGCGTAACCGGCCTTGCCGAGGCTGTCGGCGCGTGACCTCCCCGCCGCGGCCCCGTCCCGCCCCCGCGCAGCGCGTAACCGTCCCCGCCGCCGCGTAGCCTTCACCGCCACATGCCGCGCCCCGCAACCATTCACATCTGCTCCGAGTGCGGAGCGGGCACCCCGAAGTGGCACGGCCGCTGTCCGACATGCGGCGCATGGAACACGCTCGTCGAGGAGCAGGCGCCGAGCCCCGCCGCGCAGTCCGAACGCGGCGCGGGTGCCGCCACCCCGGGCGTGCCGGTCCCGCTGAGCGAGGTCGAGGCGAGCAGGACGACTCGGCTGCGGACGGGCATCGGCGAGCTCGACCGAGTGCTCGGCGGCGGCCTCGTGCCCGGCGCGCTCGTCCTGCTCGGCGGCTCGCCCGGGATAGGCAAGTCCACGCTGACCAACATGGTGCTCGGCAACCTGCAGGCGGAGGGCACGCGCACGCTGTACGTCAGCGGCGAGGAGTCGGCCGAGCAGGTGCGCCTGCGGGCGGAGCGGCTCGGGCCGGGCGCCCTCTCAGTCCCGATCCTGGCGGAGACCGATCTGCAGCGGATAGTGGCGACCCTGCAGCAGCACGGCCCGGAGGTCTGCGTCATCGACTCGGTGCAGACGCTGCGGGCGGCGGACCTGACCGGGGCGCCCGGCACGGTCGGACAGGTGCGCGAGGTCACGGCGAAGCTGATGGAGATCGCCAAGCAGCGCGGCATCGCGGTCGTGCTCGTCGGGCATGTCACCAAGGAGGGCGCGCTCGCCGGCCCGCGCGTGCTGGAGCACCTGGTCGACTGCGTGCTGCAGTTCGAGGGGGAGCGGGAGCGGTCCTACCGGGAGCTGCGGGCGATAAAGAACCGGTTCGGCTCGACCAGCGAGGCGGGCCTGTTCGAGATGCGCGAGGGCGGCCTGGTCGAGGTGCTCGACGCATCCGCGCGCTTCGTCGCAGAGGCGACGAGGGCGCCGGGGAGCGTCGTGCTCGCGGCGATGGAGGGATCGCGGCCGCTGCTGGTGGAGGTGCAGGCGCTCGTGGCCCCCTCAGAGCTGGAGCAGCCGCGACGGGTGGTGTCCGGCATCGATCGCAACCGCCTGGCCCTCGTGCTGGCGATCCTCGCCAGGCACGGCGGTCGCGGCTGGAGCCCCCGTCCGCCCGCCGACGTGTTCGTCAACGTCGTCGGCGGCGTCAGGGTCGACGAGCCGGGGGTCGACCTCGCGATCGCGCTCGCTGTCGCGTCGGCGAGCAGGGGGACGCCGGTGATGCGACCAGGGCAGATCGCCCCGCTGGCATGCTTCGGCGAGCTCGGCCTGACAGGGGAGCTGCGCTGGGTCGGCCATCCGCAGCGGCGCCTCGCCGAGGCGGCCAAGCACGGCTGTCACGGCGTGATCGCGCCGACCGGCAGCGGAGATGGAGCCCGGGAGGCGGGCACCCTGCGTGAGGCCCTCGACCTCGCGCTCGCCCCCCGCGCCGGGGCCGCCCCTGCGCCCGCTCGCGCCGCCGCCTGAGCCCCGATTCGAGCCCCGCCACGCAGTGCGCAGTCTGCAGCGAAGCGCTGTTGCGATAAACGAAGGCTAAATGGCGTAAAATCACGCATTGTGGTATCGCGCTCAGGGCAAGACTCGGATACGGACGCTCGCCCTGAGCCGGGGTTGATGAGGGCTCTGGAGATGGTGGCGCCGGGCACCGCGCTGCGCGAGGGCATCGAGAACATCCTGAATGCCCATACCGGCGGCCTGATCGTGATCAGCGACCCGGAGGAGATCAGCTTCCTGTTCTCCGGAGGGTTGAAGCTGGATATCGACTATACGCCGGCGTTTCTGTACCAGGTCGCGAAGATGGACGGCGCGATCATCCTGAACGCGAACGCGACGAAGATCGCGATGGCGAACGTGCAGCTGATGCCCGACCCCACGATCCTCACCCATGAGACCGGCACCAGGCACCGCACGGCCGAGCGGATCTCCAAGCAGACCGATGCGATCGTGATAGCGGTCTCGCACCGCCGCGAGGTGGTGTCGGTGTATGTGGGTGGATTGAAGTACATACTCGAGGACTCTCTGGCGATCGACCGCTCCCGACACCAGGTCACCTCCCACGGCCGTCCGGTGGAGCTGACCGCGCTGGAGTTCGAGGGCGGCGTGACGCTGCACGACGTGCTGACGGTGCTGCAGCGCTCCGAGCTGGCCACGAGGATGGCTGTGGAGATCGAGCGCTACATCGTCGAGCTCGGCTCGGACGGGCGGCTGATAGAGATGCAGCTGGAGGAGACGATGGTGGGGACGGCCGCCGAAAAGGCCGCGCTCGTGCACGACTACATCGCGCACGACTCCGAGGAGGCGTTCGCCGAGGGGCTCGATCAGATCTCGCGGCTGACCCATCAGGACCTGCTCGACTTCGGCCGCCTCGCGGAGCTGCTCGGCTACGACCGCAAGCTGAACACGCTCGACTATCCGGTCTCCCCGCGGGGGTACAGGATCCTCGGACGGATTCCGCGGCTGCCGAAGCTGGTCGTCTCCCAGATCGTCAAGGAGTTCGGCGGCCTGGACGAGCTGCTGGCGGCGACCGATGCCGAGCTGGAGATGGTGGAGGGTGTGGGGGAGATACGGGCCAAGGAGATCCGTGAGGGGCTGAGGCGTCTGCAGGAGATCAATCTCGTCGATCGCTTCCTGCAGACATGAACGGACAACGCTCAAATGCCGGCCACACGCGGCCACGACGAAGGAGGACATCATTCCGCAAGTAATCAGCGAAGAGGATCTCGAGGCGGCATTCGAGGTCGTGGAGGAGGCGCAGGAGATCGCCTTCGATCTCGGCGATCATGTCGTCTATCCGCATCACGGCGCCGGCAAGGTCATGTGCAAGGAAGACATGGAGGTGTTCGGGCAGACGCGTGAGTATCTGACCCTCAAGATCCTGCACAACGATATGACGGTGAAGGTGCCGACCGAGAACGCGGCCCTGGCGGGGCTCCGGCGCGTGATCGACGAGGAGACCGTCAAGAAGGTCCTGGATGTGCTCACCGACGATGTGTCGGAGATGCCCAAGAACTGGAACAGGCGGTTCAAGCACAACAGGGACAAGATCAAGACCGGGGACATCTACGAGCTCGCGGAGGTGGTGAGAAACCTCGCCCTCCGTGAGAGCGAGAAGGGCCTCTCGACCGGCGAGAAGCAGATGTTCACGCGCGCGAAGAAGATCCTCGCCTCCGAGCTGATGTACGCGCTGGACAAGGACGAGGACGAGGCGGAAGGCTACCTGGACGAGCTGCTGGCCGATTCGGCGGCGAGCAAGAGCGCCGCGGCGGTGGCGGCGGCCAAGTAGCGGCACACGCGCACGCAGCAGACGGCCCACCGGGCTGCTGCGTGCGCGAGCGCCCGCTCCGTTGCGGATCACGATGGCGACGATCGCGCTGGTGCTGGCCGCCGGCAGCGGGCAGCGGCTGAACGCCGGCAGGCCGAAGGCGCTGGTCGCGCTGCAGGGCAGGCCGCTCATGCAATGGAGCGTGGATGTGCTCTCGCGCGTGGCGGAGATCGGACAGATCGTGATTGCGCTCCCGCCGGGCGTCGAGCCCCCGCCCGGCCTCCAGCTGCCGCCCGGCGCCGCCTGCGTGAGCGGCGGGCGGACACGATCGGAGTCGGTCAGGAACGCCCTGGCCGTGGCCGACCCCTCGGGAGAGCTCGTGCTGGTCCACGACGCGGCGCGCCCGCTGCTGAGCGCCGCGCTCGCCGAATCGGTCATAGCGGCCGTCCGCGATGGCGACGACGAGGCCGGGGCCGAGCCTGGGGCCGGGGCCGAGCCTGGGGCCGGGACCGAAACCGGGACAATGACCGGGACCGAGACCAAGACCAGGACCGCGACCGGCGCCAAGGCCGGCGGAAGGGTCGATGCCGCGATCGCCGCCGTCCCCGTCACGGACACGATCAAGCGCGCGGACGCCGAGCTGCTGGTGGAAGAGACCCTCCAACGCCGGGAGCTCTGGGCGGTTCAGACCCCGCAGGTGTTTCGCAGGGACGCGTTGCGGCGCGCGCTCTCCCAACCGGAGCAGATCCTGCGCCAGGCCACCGACGATGCATGGCTGGTCGAGCGGGCGGGCGGCCGGGTGCGCGTGGTGGAGTCGACCCCGGAGAACATCAAGATCACCACGCCGCTCGACCTCGACCTGGCGAGCTTGATCCTCTCCCGGCGCCGGCCTGATTGAATCGGGGCATGCTCACCGACTATCACGTCCACCTTCGACCCGACGGGCCGGAGAATACGGCCGCCGACTACCTCAATGCCGCCAACGCGGAGCGCTACCGAGAGCTCGCCGCCGAGCGGGGGATCACGGAGCTCGGGGTATCGGAGCACGTCTACCGCTTCGAGCAGGCGCTCAGCGTCTGGCAGCATCCCTTCTGGCGGGCGAACGCGCGCGATGACCTCGACGAGTACTGCGAGCTCGTGCGCGAGCAGACCGATCTGAAGCTCGGCATCGAGGCCGACTTCATTCCCGGCGCCGAGGATCGCACCGCGAGCCTGCTGGAGCGGCGCGACTTCGACTATGTGATCGGCTCGGTGCACTTCATCGCCCAGCGCGCCCTGGATATGGATGAGTTCACGATCTGGGACGGCTCGCGCAGCGCCGAGGAGATCTGGCGGCGCTACTTCGAGACGCTGGCGCAGGCGGCCCGCAGCGGCCTCTTCGACATCCTCGCCCATCCCGACCTGGTGAAGGTGTGGGGCCGCGATCGGCCGACCCCGGATGGTGATCTGCGCCGCTTCTATGAGATCGCGGTCGAGGCGATCGCGGAGTCGGGGATCGCGGTGGAGGTGTCGACGGCCGGCCTGCGCAAGCGCGCGCGGGAGATCTATCCGGCCCCCGCGTTCTTGGAGATGTGCCTGGAGGCGGGGGCGCCGGTCGCGCTCTCCAGCGATGCACACGTGCCTGAGGACATCGGAGCGGGATACGATCAGGCGCTGGCGCTGCTCGCTCGCCTGGGCGTCGCGGAGCTGTGCGTGTTCAGCTCGCGCGAGCGCCGGCTGGAGCCGATCGGGGCCTCCGTCGCATGATGCTCGCCGGCCTGGGCTATGACTCCCATCGACTCGCGGCCGGGCGAGCGTTGATCCTCGGCGGCGTCGAGATCGAGAGCGAGATGGGCCTGGAAGGGCACTCCGACGCGGACGTGGTGACGCACGCGGTGATCGACGCGCTGCTCGGCGCGGCCGGAATGGGGGATGTGGGCCAGCACTTCCCGGATACCGACGAGCGCTACCGCGATGCCGACTCGATCGGCCTGCTGGCCCAGGTGATGCGGCTGCTCGCCGCCGAGGGCCTGCAGCCGGTGAATGTGGATGTGACCGTGATCATGGAGCGCCCGCGCCTGGCGCCCCACCGCGACGCGATCGCCGCCCGCCTCGCGGAGACGATCGGCCTGCCGCGCGAGCGCGTGAACGTGAAGGCCACGACCGGCGAGGGGATGGGCTTCGTCGGCCGCGGCGAGGGTGTCGCCGCTCTCGCGATCTCCAGCCTCCACCGTGCCTGATCGCCCGGTTCTGAGGCAGACCCCTCCGGGGTCTGCCGCGCGGGTCGCGTGATGGCGCCCCGACGGTAGGGTTGCCGTGATGAGGCGGATACGGTTGCACGACACGATGAGCGGCGGCCTGGTGGAGCTGCGCCCGCGCGAGGACGGGAAGGTGGGGATCTATGCCTGCGGCCCGACCGTCTACAGCCGCGTGCACATCGGCAACGCCCGCCCGTTCGTGGTGTTCAGCCTGCTGGCGCGCTTCCTGGAGCACGAGGGGTATGAGGCGACCCTGGTAGTGAACCTCACCGACGTGAACGACAAGATCTACGATGCTGCCCGCGCGCAGGGCCGGCCGAGCGCGGAGCTGGCCGCCGAGATGGGGAGGCTGTATGTGAGCGATACCGATGCGCTCGGGCTGGGCCGGCCGGATCGGGAGCCGCTCGCCTCGGAGGCGATGGGCGAGATCGTCGCCTACATCGCGACGCTGATCGAGCGTGGTCATGCCTACGCCTCCGGCGGCGACGTGTTCTTCGAGGTGCGCTCCGACCCGCGGTATGGCGCGCTGTCGCACCGCAGGATCGAAGAGATGGACCAGGGCGAGGGGATCGAAGGCTCCGAGCGCAAGCGCGACCCGCTGGATTTCGCCCTGTGGAAGGCGCATAAGGAGGGTGAGGACACCTCCTGGGATCCGCGGGAGTACCTGCCGGCGCAGTCCTGCCCGCCCGAGTGGGCCGCGGGCCGCCCCGGCTGGCACATCGAGTGCTCGGCGATGGCGGAGGAGCGGCTCGGCGTCGGCTTCGAGATTCATGGCGGCGGATCGGATCTCGTGTTTCCGCACCATGAGAACGAGGCCTCGCAGACGAGGGCGGCGCGGGGGCACGAGCTCGCCCAGATCTGGATGCACAACGGGATGATCCGCGCCGGCAGCGAGAAGATGGCCAAGTCGGTCGGGAATATCGCGCCGCTGCACGAGGTGGTGGAGAAGTGGGGGGCGCACGCGGTGCTCATGTACCTGGTGGGCGGTCATTACCGCCAGCCGCTCGCGTTCTCCGACTCTGAGCTGGAAGATGCCGACCGGCGCGTGGCACGGATCAGGGAGGCGATGAGGCGACTGCGGGCCGGGGAGGCGAGCCCGCCCGAGATGGCCCACAGCAGGGACGCGTTCTTTGACGCGCTCGCCGAGGACTTCAACACCCCGAAGGCGCTCGCCAGCCTGTTCGAGTGGGTGCGGGAGGCGAACCGGCGCCCGGACGCGGTCGGGGACGCCGACCTGAGAGACATGCTCGACGTGCTGGGCCTGGGGAGCCTGACGCCGACCGCGCTCGCCGATCCAGAGCGTCTTTACCGTGAGGCGTGGGCGCTCGCCGAGGAGCGTCAGCAGGCACGCGCGGCGCGTGACTATGCGAGAGCGGACGCCCTGCGCGACCAGATAAGGGCGGAGCACGGCGTAGATGTGAGGGATGTCGCGAATGGCTTTGAGCTGATCCCGCTGGAGGAGCGCTGAGCGAGCGCCGAGACTCTCGCCGCCAGGGCGGCGCCCGTCCCTCCGGCGGGGTTGGGCGCGCCGGCGGCTCGGGCGGCAGAGCGCCGCGGCCCGACGGGGCCGGGAGCGGCTCGAGCACGGTCGTCTACGGGCGAAACGCCGTCCGCGAGGCGCTGCGGGGACGCAGGGCGGCGGCCGTCCGCCAGATATGGGCCACGCAGGCCGCCGCGCGGGAGCCGTGGCTGAGGGGTCGGGAGGTGAGGATCGCGACGGCGGCGCAGATCGCGGAGCGCTGCGGCTCCGAGGCCCATCAGGGCATCTGCGCCGAGGCGGGTCCGTACCGATACGTCGACGCCGCCGCGCTGCTCGCAGCGAGGACCGCCCCGCCGCCCGCGGGCCAGGCCGCCCCGCTGCTCGCCGCGCAGACGGACCCGCTGCTCGCCGCGCAGACGGACCCGCTGCTCGCCGCGCAGACCGACCCGCTGATCATCGTGCTGGACAACGTCCAGGATCCGCAGAACCTCGGCGCGATCGCGCGCACCGCGGAGTGCGCCGGGGCGACGGGCGTCGTGATCCACGAGCGGGAAGCGGCCGAGGTCACTCCCGCGGCCTGCAAGGCCTCCGCGGGAGCGCTCGAGCACCTGCCGGTCGCGCGCGTGCGCAACGTCGCCGACTTCCTCGGCGAGGCGAGGAGGGCCGGGTGCTGGTGCTATGGCGCGGTGGCTCCGCCGCAGCCGGCTGACCGGCCTGAGGTGGGGGAGCGGGAGCGGCCGGCCCGCGGCCCCGTCTCCTACATGGAGCCGGACTACTCCGGTGGGGTGGTGATCGTGCTGGGCAGCGAGGGCACAGGGCTTCGCCCGCGGGTGGCCGCGGCGTGCGATCAGCTGATCACGCTGCCGATGCGCGGGCGGATCGGCTCGCTCGGGGTCAGCGCGGCGGCCGCGGCGATCCTGTACGGAATCTTGCAGGATCGTGCCGCCGGCACTTGACAGGAGACGATCCGTGTGCAAGCCTCTGCGGTCACATAACGCTGAAGCTGAGGTGGAGGAGAGACGGGGCGCCGAGTAGGATCGGTTTTCGCGTCGAGCCAACGCCTCGGATATAACCGATGGCGCCGGGGGAGGAGTGCGCCACTGAGCGACTGCTTGGGCTGAAACGGCCCGGGAAAGGATCTGCTCGTGGCACGGATCTCCTACAACCCTCAAGCTGACGTCAAGGTTGACGACAGCTTCCTGCTGGCGCTCGCCAAGCAGGGCGACCCGTCCGCTTACGATCGTCTCGTCCGCCGGTATCACGGCTTCGTGCGGTTGAAGGCCTCCTCGTACTTTCTGGCCGGCGGCGATCCGGACGATCTGATCCAGGAGGGGCTGGTCGGGCTGTATAAGGCGATCAGGGACTTCCGGCCCGATCGCGAGTCGAGCTTCCGCAACTTCGCCGAGCTGTGCATCACCCGCCAGATCATCACCGCGGTGAAGACGGCGACGCGCAACAAGCACACCCCGCTCAACCAGTACGTCTCCTTCTCGGCGACTCCGGCGGCGGCCGGCGACGACGTGCCGACGCTCGATCAGCTGCTGCCGGGCCCAAGCGTCAATGACCCGGTCAACCAGGTGATCTCCTCAGAAGAGCTGCGCTCGCTGGTCGGCTGCCTCTCGACCGCGCTCTCCGAGCTGGAGAGCAGGGTGCTGGCGCTCTATCTGGAGGGCTTCTCCTACGAGCAGGTCTCGGCGCACCTGGAGTGCGACACCAAGACGGTGGACAATGCGCTGCAACGCGTCAAGCGGAAGGTTGGAGCGCACCTGCGCTCGCGGGCGGTCGCCGCGTAGGCGCCGCGTAGGCGCCGCGTAGGCCGCGTAGGCGCCGCGTAGGCCGCGTAGGCCGCGTAGGCCGCGTAGGCGCCCCGTAGGCGGCGCGTATCACCCCGGCCGGACGGCCAACGTCTGATAGACGATCGTGTAGCCGTCCTCGAAGCCCCGCCGGGCGGCGCGCAGATAGAGCCGCCACACCCGCGTGCGCTGCTCCCCGGCCAGGGCGACCGCTTCGGGCAGGTGCGCGTCGAGACGGTCGCTCCAGTGGCGAAGCGTCACCGCATAGTCGTCCATGAAGCCCTCGACATGCTGCGTGCGCAAGCCGGCGCGTTCGAGGGCCAGCTGCACCCGGGCCAGGCCGAGCGGCTCGCCGTCGGGGAACACGTAGCGCATCGAGAAGGCGTCGGCGGTCGGGTCTTCCTCGGTGTTGGTGAGCGCGATCGCGTGGTTGAGCAGCATCCCGCCGGGCTTCAGCAGGCGCGCCAGCGACCTGGCGTAGGTGTCGATCTGGCTGGAGCCGACATGCTCCGCCATCCCGATGCTCGCGATCGCGTCGAACGGCTCGGCCTGCAGCTCACGGTAGTCGGCGAGGCGGATCTCCACACGGTCGGCGACGCCGGCGTCCGCCACCCCCTGGCGCGCGAGCTGCGCCTGGGAGGGGGAGAGGGTGATGCCGGTGACGCTGACACCGTGCTCTCGTGCCGCGTGGATCGCGAAGCTGCCCCACCCGCAACCGACGTCCAGGACCCGCTGCCCGGCCTTCAGCCTCAGCTTCTGCGCGATCAGCTCCAGCTTCGCCTCCTGGGCCTCCTCCAGGGTCTTCGCTCCGCGCGAGAAGATCGCGCAGCTGTAGGTCATCGAGCTGTCGAGGAAGAGGGAGAAGAACTCGTTGCCGACGTCGTAGTGGTAGCGCACGGCCTCCCGGTCGCGCTCGATCGAGTGCCGCTGCCCGCGCAGGATCAGCTCCAGGCCGGGGCGGCGGGGGATGCCGCCCGGCGCGGCGGCCAGCAGCATCGCCAGGCCGAGCCGGGCGCGGGTGGCGGTATCGAGCGGCGGCGGCTCCCAGTCGTCGACGACCAGCAGTGCGCGGTCGATGTCCGCCACGTCCAGCGAGCCCTGCACCCATGCCCGTCCGAGCCCGAGCCGGCCGGGCGAGCGCAGCACGTGGCCGAGTGCGGAGGGGCCGCGTACCCGGAAGTCAGGGGCTCCGCTCACGGTGGAGGGCAGGACGGTCCCGTCCCAGAAGCTCAACCGGAACGGGCGCTCCGGCGCCCAGCGGGCGATCTCCCGCGCCAGCGGCGCGCTCATCCTGATCAGTGCCACGGCCCGAACCCTAGCCGTCCGCGGCCCGGGGCGCCGCATGCGCATCCTCGGCCGCGTACCCGGCGAGCAACCGCCGCTCCCGCTCGGCGTGCGGGAACTTGAAGAAGACGAGCGCGGCGCCGAGCAGCACCGCGACGATCCCGGCCGTGTAGGCCCACTGGTCGCCTTTCAGGAAGGAGGCCTTCGCGGCTTCGATGATGCTCTGGCGGATGTGGGGCGGGTAGCGCTGCGCCACGTCGGCGGCGCCGGAGAAGGACTTGGTCAGTTCGCTTTCCACGCTGCTGGTGAGCGTCCTGCCGGAGGCGGCGATCGCGGCGCTGGCCGCGGCTGCGTACCCGGCGGTCAACAATGCCCCGAGCACCGACTGCAGGCTCGCGCCGCCGAGATCGCGCTGCAGGTCGGCCGTCCCGGAGGCCATCCCCACGCGGCGGACCGGCACCGATGCGGTCAGCGAGTGCGATGCCGGCGTGCCGGCCAGGCCGACCCCGATCCCGACGAACGCGTATCCGAGGCCGATCCGCCAGTAGGCGGCGTGCTGTCCCCAGAGCAGGAGCATCGTCAAGAACCCGAGCAGCACGAAGACGTAGCCGGCCAGCAGGGTCGCCCGCGCCCCGCGCCGGTCCACGAGTGTCGCCGAGTGGGGGGCGACGAGCACCATCAGCGCGGCGGCCGGCAGGATCGCGAGGCCCGCGTCGACGGCCGAGTAGCCGAGCACGTTCTGCAGGTAGAGCGCGCCCACGTACATCGCGCCCATCAGCGAGCCGAAGACGATCACCCCGGCCAGCGCCGCCACCCAGAACGTCGGCCGCGCGGCGGCGTGCAGGTCATACAAAGGGTTGTGCGCGCGCCGCTCCCGCAGGTAGAAGGCGCCGGCCGCGGCCAGGGCGACGAGCAGCAGCCCGATCACGAGCATGCCCCGGCCCGGCTCCGGCGCGAAGTTGATGCCGAGGATCAGGGTGCCGACCATCACCACCGAGAGCGCGCCGCCCGGATGGTCGACGGGGTCGGAGTCCTCGCCGACGTGCGCGGGGACGAGCTTGATCGCCATGAGCAGGGCGACGAGCGCCAGCGGGAGGGTGAGCAGGAAGGGCGAGCCCCACCAGAAGTGCGCCAGCAGCGTGCCGGCCGTCACGGGCCCGAGCGCGGTGATCGCTCCGCCGGTGGC
>DAHVAB010000259.1 GCA_027314825.1 Solirubrobacterales bacterium | reverse complement strand
CACCGGCGCGATCACGCGGGTGCTGATCGACTCCACCGACGGCGAGCGGGTGTGGGGCACGATCGGCGTCTCCGAGAATGTGATCGAGGCCTCCTGGGAGGCGCTGCTGGACGCGCTGGACGGCAGCCGCCTGCGCGGCGCGGGACTCGACGTCTTCGAGATCGAGCCCCCCGAGCTCACGCGCCTGAGCGAGATGGACAACGTCGTGCTCTCGCCGCACATCGCCGGCATGACGGCACAGACGATCGCCGGGATGAGCCGCGCCGCCACCCGCCACGTGCTGGACGTACTGAGCGGTGCCGACTTCAGCAGCGTGCTCAATCCGCAGGCGCTGGAGCTCGGAAAGGTTGCAGGGCGATGAGCGCGCGGTCGCCGATCGCGCTCGCGACCGACCGGCTGCGCCGCAGCTGGGAGTCCGACCGGGCTGCGTACGGAGCCTGGATCACGAGCGGCGACGCGCACATAGCCGAGCTGCTGGGACGCAGCGGCCTCGATTGGGCCGGCGTCGACGCTCAGCACGGAATCGCCCGTGAGACCGGCGTCTGTGAACTCGTGCGCGCCGCGTCCGCCGGCGGCGCTCCGGCGCTCGTTCGAACCTCCGCGATCTCGCAGGCCGCGATCGGCTCGGCGCTCGACGCGGGGGCCGCCGGCGTGATCGTGCCTATGGTCGAGAGCGGGGAGGAGGCCGAGCAGGCAGTCGCCGCCTGCCGCTACGCCCCGCGCGGCTGCCGCAGCTGGGGTCCGCTGCGCCCCGCGATCCTCGGCGGCGACTTCGGTGCCGCCAGCGCGGACTCCGGGGTGCTCTGCTTCGTGATGGTCGAGACGATGAGAGGCTGCGAGGCGATCGCCGAGATCGCCGCAGTGCCCGGGGTCGACGGGGTGTTCGTGGGACCGAGCGATCTGGCGATCTCCTGCGGGGAGGCGCCATCGCTGCAGGTGGACAGCGCGCGCGTGCGCACGCATATCGCGGACGTGCTCGACGGCTGCCGCCGTGCAGGCGTCGTGCCGGGCATATATGCGGGTGCTGCGCAGGACGCGGTGGCCTGGGCGCAGACCGGATTTCGGCTCATCGGCCTGCTCTCGGACGTGAACCTGGTGGAACGCGGGGCGAAGGACATGCTGAGCGTGATTCGCGCAGGCACCAGCGCCACGGGTCTCGACGGTGACGGCTATGTCGCACAAGGAACGGAGTGAAATGCATACGAGCGCAACAGACCGCGTGGGACGCTTCCTGGAAGGCGAGACGATCCCTCTCTACATAGACGGCCAATGGCAGCCCGCCGCCGACGGCCAGACGATCGAGGTCCAGGACCCCTCGACAGGTGCGCGCATAGCCGAGGTCGCCGCTGCGCAGGCGCCGGACGTCGACGCTGCCGTGCAGGCCGCCACCGCCGCATTCGGCGGGTGGTCCGAGCTCTCCGCCAGCGAGCGCGCCGTCATCCTGCACCGGCTGGCCGACGCGATCGAGCGCAACACCGAGGAGCTCGCCCGGCTGGAGTCGATGGACGTCGGCAAGCCGATCGGCGACGCCCGCGGCTTCGACGTGCCGTTCTCCGCGGAGGCCTTCCGCTACTACGCCGACCTCGCGGTCAGCACGCGCTACCGCGAGCCGCTGGCGCTGAAGGAGATGGCCGCCCACCAGCTGCGCGTTCCCTACGGGGTGTGCGCATGCATCGTGCCATGGAACTTCCCGTTCATGCTGCTGGCCTGGGGCACCGCGCCGGCGCTGGCAGCGGGCAACACAGTGGTGATCAAGCCCGCCGAGCTGACGCCGCTCTCCTCGCTTTTTCTGTGTGAGCTGGCCGCCGAGGCGGCCGTGCCCGCAGGCGTGCTGAACGTGGTTCCCGGTGTCGGCGAGCAGGCCGGCGCCTCGCTGGCAGCCCATCCCCAGATCAAGCGCCTCGCGTTCACCGGATCTCCGGAGGTCGGACGCATGGTCGCCGCGGCCGCAGCAGCGAACCTCGTTCCCGCGAAGCTCGAGCTCGGTGGCAAGGGTGCTGCGGTGGTCTTCGAGGACGTCGACGTCGACTCCACGGCGCAGGCGCTCGTTGACGCCATCACCCTCAACGCCGGACAGGTCTGCTGCACCGCGACGCGCTGGGTCGTTCAGGAGCCGATATTCGATCGCTTCCTTGACGCCGTGCGCAGCCGGCTCGGCGCCGTCCGGCTGGGGTCCGGCATCGAAGAGGCGACGACGATGGGTCCGGTCGTCAGCGAAGGGCAGCGGCAGCGCATCCTCCGCTACCTGCGGGACGGTCAAGAGCAGGGCGCCAGCGTGCTGGCCGGCGGAGGAGAGGCCCGCGCGCCGGGCTATGACTCCGGCTTCTTCGTGAACCCCACGGTGTTGACGGGACCGGCGGAGAACGTCTGCGTCCGCGAGGAGATCTTTGGCCCGGTCGCCTACATGCTCCCGTTCAAGGCGGAGGCCGGGGCCATCGAGCTGGTCAACAGCTCGCAGTACGGTCTTGCAAACAGCGTCTGGAGCTCAGATCTGCAGCGTGCCGAGCGCGTAGCATCCAGTCTCGTTGCCGGTAACAGCTGGATCAATGCGCACAACGTATTCGCCTACGGGCTGCCGTATGGCGGGGTGAACCTGAGCGGCTTCGGCGGCGGAGTCAACGGCGTGCAGACATACTTCGACTATCTGCGCCACCAGACGATCGCACGGCCACTGGCTTGAGCGGGGCGGCGCGCACGGGCCAGGATCTGCTGGGCGAGCTCTCACGCCTGAACATCACTACCGACCCCGAGGTGCTTGAGGGATACAGGCGCGACGCCGCGGCTCCCGGGTTGCTCGCGGCCGGCAAGCCGCTGGCGCTGGTGCGGCCCCGCACGACCGCCGAGGTACAGCTGGCTGTGCAGGCGGCAGGCCGCCACCGCGTGCCGATCGTCCCGCGTGGAGCGGGAACGGGACTGAGCGGCGGCGCGAATGCGCTGGACGGATGCTTGATTCTGTGCACCGAGCGGATGACGGAGATGGTCGAGCTCGACTGTGACTCGCTCACGGCTACGGTGCAGGCCGGGGTAATCAACGCCGACCTCAGCCGCGCCGTCGCCGGCGAGGGGCTCAGGTATGCGCCCGATCCGGCCAGCGTCGAGCAGTCTCCGATCGGGGGCAACGTGGCGACCAACGCTGGCGGACTGTGCTGCGTCAAGTACGGCGTGACGCGCGACTCCCTGTTGGGGGTGCAGGCCGTCCTGGCCGATGGCAGCATCGTGCGCCTGGGCCGGCGTACCCGCAAGGGAGTGGCAGGCTACGACCTGACCTCCCTGCTCTGCGGCTCGGAGGGCACGCTGGGGATCATCACCGAGGCGACCGTCCGGCTCCAGGTGCGCCCGGGCCCGGCAACCGTGATGGCCGCGAGCTTCTCCAGCCTGCGCGACGCCGCCGAGGCGATCGCTAGGATCCTGCGCAGAAGCAGGCCGGCGCTGCTGGAGATCGTCGATCGCGCGACCGTCGCCGCGGTGGAGAGCTTCCAGCCGATGGGTCTCGACACCGGCGCAGCGGCGATGCTGTTCGCCCAGTCCGACGAGGCGGGTGGCAGCCAGGAGGCAGAGTGGATGGCTGAGTGCTGCACCGAATGCGGCGCGGATATCGCTGTCACCTCCGATGACGAGGCGGAGGGGCGGATGCTGCTGGCTGCGCGGAGCCTCGCCCACCCCGCGCTGGAGCGCAGCGGCAGCACGCTGCTCGACGACGTGGGCGTGCCGCTGGCCGCCGTACCGGCGTTGATCGACGGGGTCACGCGGATCGCAGCGACCTGCGAAGTGCAGATCGCCACGTTCGGGCACGCCGGCGACGGCAACATGCACCCGACGATCGTCTACGACCGCTCAGAGCACGAGCAAACCGCCAGAGCCCTGCGCGCATTCGATGAGATCGTGGGGCTCGCACTGGATCTCGGCGGCACGATCACCGGC
>DAHVAB010000258.1 GCA_027314825.1 Solirubrobacterales bacterium | reverse complement strand
CGCCGGACGCCCGGCCGGCGGAGCGGATACCGTGCGCCGAAGACCGAAAGGAGGCAGAGATGGAGGATCCATACCCACAGGTCAGGCGCGGCGATGGCTACGCGGTCGCGGGCCTCGACGATCTCGGCGACGGCTACGGCTTCCGCAAGGTCCGCAAGGGCCTTGACGTCGCCGCCTTCGGCGTGAACGCGATCGTGATGCCGGCCGGCTACGCGAGCGGCTTCCACTACCACGACGAGCAGGACGAGCTCTACTTCGTGCATCGCGGCACGATGGAGATCGAGTTTGGCGACGGAAGCATCCATCCGTTGCCCGAAGGGGCGTTCGCACATGTGCAGGCCCGCACGCTGCGGCGCCTGCGAAACGTCGGCCACACCGACGCGGTATATGTGTGCGCCGGCGGCAAGGACGGCTACGTCGGGCGCGACGGACGCGCGCCGGAGGGCGAGCAGCGGGTGAGCGGGCCGCCGGGGGCGGCCGGGGGCGGGCCCATCGACGGCTCCGCCGCGAGCTGAGCACAGAGACGAGCGCCGAAGCAGGGCCTCCGACGCGGCACATCGGCGCAAGCCGAGGACGGACGACCCGCGAGGGCGGGCTCCCCCTACCCTGCCGGCTGGCGGTGACGGACGCCGCCTGGAGCGGCCGCTCAGGCGCGGCCCTGACGCCTGGCCGCCTCCTCCACGGAGCGAAGCACCTCGGCGGGGCCGTCGGCGATCTGCAACAGATCGAGATCGGCCTGGGAGACCCGGCCGGCAGATAGCATCTGCCGGGAGATCCAGTCGAGCAGGCCGCGCCAGTAGTCGCCGCCAACGAGGATCACCGGGAAGTGCAGGATCTTGCGCGTCTGGATCAGGGTCAGCGCCTCGAAGAGCTCGTCCATCGTGCCGTAGCCGCCCGGCAGCACCACGAACGCGCTCGAATAGCGCACGAACATCACCTTGCGGGTGAAGAAGTAATGGAACGAGAGCCCCACATCCACGTATGGGTTGAGCGCCTGCTCGAACGGAAGCTCGATGTTCAGTCCGACCGAGACCGCTCCCGCCTCTCGGGCTCCCTGGTTGGCCGCCTGCATCAGGCCGGCGCCGCCGCCGGTGATCACCGCGAAGCCGGCTGAGCCGAGGGTGTAGGCGACCTCCCGCGCAAGCTCGTAGGAGGGGTCGTCGGTCGGCGTGCGCGCAGATCCGAACAGGGCGACGCCGCGCCGAACGTGAGCCAGCGAGCTGAAGCCGGCGCCAAGCTCGCCGCGTACCCGCTCGATCCGCTCGGCGTCGCTGAAGTCGCTGCGCAGCACGGAGTGCTCAGCGCCGAGCAGCTCCTCGTCGGCGGTGAGGGGCGCCCGCTGCGCCCCGCTCAATCGATCAGCTCCCTGACGATCAGATGGTGCTGCTGCCCGAGCGGCGTCTGCGCCGGTTCGAAGCCGATCGCTTCGAAGAGGTTCGTTGTCGCCGGCACCCCGACGATGATCATGTAGATGCTCAGGAGGATCACCGCTGCGCGCAGCTTGCGCGAGCGCGAGAGCGCGGCCAGCGGCAGCACCCACAGCACGTACCACGGCAGCACCCATGCCAGCGTGACCAGCAGCGCGATCGTCGAGAAGGCCGAGGCGGTGAGGAACTCGGCTTTGCGATAGGCGGCCACGCAGCAGAGAGCGACCGACGCGATCAGCGCCACGACCAGCACCTCGCGCAGCGCCGTGCTCTCGCCACCGAAGCCGAGCGCCAGCCCCATGAGGTTCGGCAGGCTCAGGTCCGTGACGATGCTGCCCTGGGTGCCGAGGTTCGGGATGTGGGCGCCGAAGACCATGTAGCTGACGATCCCGAGCACGATCGTGGCGAAGATCCCGCCGAGCACGGTCTGCACGGCGCTGCGCCGCGATCTGCCCGCCACGCCGGCGATCACGACGGGCACCACGATCCCCGCCGACGCCTTCACGAACACCGCTGCCGCAAGCGCTGCGCCGGCTGCCATCTCCAGCCCCGCGAGCGGCAGCAGCCAGCCGATCACGGTCGCCCACCAACCGCTCGCTGCGGCGCTCGCCGCGAGCGAGGATGTTGCCGCGGAGCGTCCGGCGGGGGCACGATGGCCCGGGCCGTTGAGTGAGCCGTTGGCGAGATCATGTGCCATCGTCGCCTGCTCAAGCGAGCCATTGGCGAGGTCGTGCGCCATCGTCGCCTGCTCAAGCGAGCCATTGGCAACAGCACGCGCACTCGGGTCGTGCCCGCGCGCGGTCGCGTCGGCCGCGACGCCGCCCGGCGGGCTGCCGCCCGCGCCCACATTGCCGGCCGGCGGCGGGCCGGCGCTCATCCGCGGCGCGTCGCGCCGGAAGGCTCGCAGCAGCGCGTAGCAGGCGAGCATGACCAGGAAGACCATCACGAAGTCGTTGTGATCGCCACCCAGGCCCCAGAGCAGCACGACCGGGTTGAGGCCCGTGAACACCACCGCCTTCAGCGGGTCGAGGTCGAGCAGCCGGGCCGACTTCCACACGAGCGTGAGGATCCCGAGGTTGAACAGCGCCATGATCACCTTCACCGCCCAGAAGGACGCGGGCACGCCGAACGGGACCGCCGCGAAGGTCAGGATCGTGAACAGAGGTCCGTAGGGACTGAGCAGCGAATGCCAGTTGCTGAGCACGAAGGCGGGGTCGCTGTGCGGCTCCAGCATCGGGATCGTCGCGTATGGATTGAGGTTGTGGACGACCTCCATCCGTGCGTAGTTGATGTAGTTGAAGACGTCCGTGAGCGTCAACGGCGGCGCCAGGAAGAAGATCACCTGCACGGCGATCAGCCCCGCTATCACCCACCTGGCGCCGAGCTTCGGGATGTATCTGATCCCGGCCAGGTAGCAGACGTACATCACGACCACCACGCCGGTGAATATGTAGTTGAGCGCTTCGGGGCTGCGCGTGAACTGCGGCCACAGCCCGCCGAGCGGCCCGGCCAGCCAGCCCGGGAAGAAGTGCGGCCTGGTGATCGCCGAGAGCGCGCTGGGCCTGTTGGCCACCACGATCACGACGGCCAGGCTGAGCCCGACGATCACGATCAGCGCGATCGCTCCGGCCAGCCGCTCGGCCGGCCTGGCGGCCGCCTGCGAGGCGCCGCCATCGCGGTCGGTGGCCGCGGCGGGACGCGGAGGAGCGCCGCCTGGTCGCGCACGTGGGAGGAGGGCTCTGAGCTCGCTCGACATGGTCGGTGAAAGTACGCGAGATCGCCGGATGCCGCGCCGGCATGCCGATGAGCGCGTGGGCGGCGGGCGAATGACCGCTAGACGCACGTCATATTAGGCGCGAGAGGCGCTGCTTCGCGCACATCTCGGGACTGCAATGCCCGGCCCATCGGGCCGGGCCGGCGGAGTCCGCCCTCAGGCGGACTGCCGCCGATCTTCCCAGTCATCCCCCCGGGGGCAGTGGATGCCGCGAACAGGCGATCGCAGCCCCCTGCCGGCCTCTACAGCGGGGTGACGTTCACCGCCTTGGGCCCCTTGTCGCCTTCCTCGGCGTCATAGGAGACCTTCGCCCCCTCCTGCAGCGAGCGGTAGCCGTCCGAGTTGATGCCGGTGTGGTGGACGAACAGGTCCTTCTCGCCGCTGTCGGGCGTGATGAACCCGAAGCCCTTGTCGTCGCTGAACCACTTGACTGTGCCTGTGGGCATCTATGTTTCCTCCGCTGTCTGTGTGCCTGCTGCTGCGCGGAGGATGCTGCGGGAGCTTCGACCGACGCGGGCGCTGCACTGCGTTTATAGCCGGCCCTCCGGGCCGACGGGACGCAACGAAGGTAGCAGGTCGGCCCATGGCGATGTTGCGATGCTGCAATGGCGCGCGCAGCGGGCAGACCGCCGCCTGCAGGCGATTCGCACTGTCTGCACGGGTGCCCGACCCAGCGGGCCGGCGCCGGGCCGGCGCACACCGCGGCCGCGTGGGCGGCCGTG
>DAHVAB010000257.1 GCA_027314825.1 Solirubrobacterales bacterium | reverse complement strand
TCCAGAGGCCGACGCCGCCGGTCGGCGGCATCCCGTGCTCGAGCGCCTCCAGGAAGAGCTCGTCGTGGGGCTGAGTCTCCTCGTCGCCTTCGGCGGCAAGGCGCCGCTGAGCCTCGAAGCGGCGGCGCTGCTCGTCGGGGTCCGTCAGCTCGCTGAACGCGTTGGCGATCTCGAAGCCGCCCAGGAAGGCCTCCCAGCGCTCCGCCAGCCGCGGCTTCACGCGATGCGCACGGGCGAAGGGCGAGAGCTCGATCGGGTAGTCGAGCACGAAGGTCGGCTGCCTTAGCTCCGGCTCCACGAACTTCGAGAGCAGCTCGTCGGCCAGCTGCGGCCAGGTCATGCCCTCGGTGCTCATCTGCAGGCCGCGCTCCGCCACCGCCGCGGCCAGCGACGTCGCGTCCCCATGCTCCATCACGTCGATCCCCGTCGCCGCCCGCACCGCCTCCACGAACGTGAGCCGCTTCCACGGCGCGGAGAAGTCGAGCTCGCCGGCATAGGAGACGGCCTGCGCGGCGGCGGCGACCATCTCCTCCAAGCGGGCTGCCTCCTCCAGGTAGTCGGCGTGCGCCTCATACCACTCGACCATCGTGAACTCCGGGTTGTGCTTGGTGGAGATGCCCTCGTTGCGGAAGTCCTTGCCCAGCTCGTAGACCCGCTCCAGGCCGCCGACGATCAGCCGCTTCAGATACAGCTCGGGGGCGATCCGCAGGTAGAGCTCCCGGTCGAGCGCGTTGTGGTGGGTCGTGAACGGCCGCGCCAGCGCGCCGCCGTAGAGCGGTTGCAGGATCGGCGTCTCCACCTCCACGAAGCCGTTGCCGTCGAGATATCCCCTCACCGCCGAGACGATCCTCGCACGGTCGAGGAACAGCTGCCTGGTCTGCTCGCTGGCGATCAGGTCGAGCTCGCGGCGGCGGTGCCTGGTCTCAACGTCGATCAGGCCCGCGTGCTTGTCCGGCGGTGGCCGCAGCGCCTTGCCCAGCACCTGGAAGGCGTGCGCCCTCAGGCTCGGCTCGCCCTGCTTGCGCGCCCGCATCGGCGCCCCCTGCACCCCGATCACGTCGCCGAGGTCGAGGCCCGCGAGCTGCTCGAACGGCTGCTCGCCGAGCACGTCGAGCCGAGCGTGAACCTGGATCTTGCCGGAGCGATCGACGATGTCGATGAACGCGGCCCTCCCCGCGCCGCGGCGAGCGGCGATCCGTCCGGCGACGCGGTGCATCTCGTCGGTCTCCTCCCCGGCCTGCAGCGGCTCGCACAGCGCACGCACCGACGCGATCGACTCGACTCCCGGATATGAGTACGGCGCCAGCTCGTGGCCGGCATCCCGCAGGCGCTGCTGCTTGGCCCGCCGCTGCGCGATCAGCTCGGGCAGCCCATGCTGGGCGCCTCCGGAGCCGTCGCCGTCCGTCCCGCTCATCGGCGAGACACTACTTCAGGCCGACGTCGATCTTCGTGATCTTCAGCTTCCGCGCCGGCCCGCGCGGCACCTGCACCGCGACCGTCTCGTTGCGCTTGCGTCCCAGGAGCGCCCTGCCGACCGGCGACTCGTTGGAGAGCTTGTTCTCGTCCGGCTTGGCCTCCGCGGAGCCGACGATCGTGTACTTGACCGACTTGCCCGTCTTCTCGTCCTTCACATGCACGACCGAGCCGACCGCGACCACGTCGGTGGAGAGGTCTTTGGCCTCGATGACCGTCGCCATCCGCAGCTTCTCCTGCAGCTGCGCGATCCGGCTCTCCAGCATCGCCTGCTCGTTCTTGGCATCGTCGTACTCGGAGTTCTCGGAGATGTCTCCGAACTCCCGGGCCTCCTTGATCCGCTCGGCCACCTCGCGGCGGCGCGCGGTGGAGAGCGTCTGGAGCTCCTCCTTGAGCTTCTGGAGGCCTTCGGGGGTGAGGATGACGTCCTTCGGCATGTGACCCTCGATCGCGGGAGATGGAACGGGTGCATAGACACAGCAAACCCCGCCTGGGAGCGGGGACGCGCCACTTTGCGGCTGCAGCGAGCGCAGCAGTATAGCGGGCGTGCGCTGCGTCCCTCTCAGACGGCGGTCACACCCGACTCCATGGCCGGAACGCCCGCCTCCAAGCCTTCCAGCAGCCGCTCCACGGCGGCCAGATCCTCCGCCGCCTGCAACTGTTGCTGCACCGTCTGGGCGGCGCAGCGCCCCCCGCCGGCCAGCCGCGGGACATACCACGGATAGGCCTTGCGCAGCCAGCGCGTCGCGCGCTCGGCGCCGAGGTGCTCGACCGCCGCGGCGATCAGGAAGCGCAGCTCGGCGAGCACCTCCTCGATGGCCGGCTCCCGATCTCTGCGCCCGAGCAGCATCCCGAAGAGCCAAGGGTTGCCGAGCGCGCCGCGCGCCAGCATGACGGCGCTCACGCCGGTGCGGGCGAAGGCCTCTTCGACGCTCTTGCGATCGCGCAGGCCGCCGGTCAATATCACCGGCACCTGCAGCGTCTGCACGAGCCCGCCGACGAGATCGTACTCGGGCGTGCCCTTGTGCTGGACGGCCGCCGAGCGCGGGTGCATCGCGATCGCGGCGGCTCCCGCCTCCTCGACCAGGCGCCTCGCCAGCGCGATGCCGTCTCGCTCGCCCGGGCGTTGCCCGATCCGCAGCTTCGCCGTCACCGGCAGGCCGCTGCCCTCCACGGCGGCGCGGAGCACCGCCACGGCGCGCTCGTGATCGCCGAGCAGCGCGGCGCCGGCACCGGTCCTGCAGACCTTCGGGACCGGACATCCCATGTTGATGTCGATGGCGTCCGCCCCCGCCCGCGCCACCCGCTCGGCGGCGGAGCGCATCACCGCCGGATCGGACCCGAAGAGCTGGATCGCCACCGGGCCGCCTCGGCGCTCGCGCGGATCGATCCGCAGCATCTCCGTGCACGTCCTCGCGTTGCCGTGATGGACGGCATGGCTGGAGACCATCTCCGAGACGGCCATCGCCGCGCCGTGGCGCTTGGCCTGCAGGCGCACGAACCAGTTGCCGATGCCGGCCAGGGGAGCGAGCATCACCCGGTTGGGGACGCTCAGCGGGCCGAGCGTCCAGGAGTCTGTCAGCTGGGCGGCCACCGGATCATGCGGCGTTGAGCTCGTGGAGCAGGCGCAGGCCGGTGAGTGTGAGGAAGTCGTCAACCTGCTCGATCTCCTCGGTGAAGCCGACCACCAACGAGGCGAGCCCGCCGGTGGCGACCACGGGGCAGCGGCCGCCCAGCTCGTCGTATAGGCGGCGCAGGATCGCGTCCACCGCGCCGGCATAGCCGAAGACGACGCCGGAGCGGACCGCGTCGATCGTGTTTTTCGCAAGGACCGTCTTCGGCGGCGCGAGCTCGATCTTCGGCAGCCGCGCCCCTCGCTCCGAGAGCGCATCCAGCGAGATCTCGATCCCGGTCATGAGAGCGCCGCCCACATAGTCGCCCTGGCTGGAGAGCACGTCGAAGGTGGTGGCGGTCCCGAAGTCCACACAGATCGCCGGGCCGCCGAAACGGTCCCGCAGCGCGACCGCGTTGACCAGCCGGTCGGCGCCGATCTCACGCGGGTTGTCATAGCGGATCGCTAGGCCCGTGCGCAGCCCCGGCCCCACCGCGATCATCTCGTGCTCCAGGTAGCGCCTGGCCATGGCCAGCCACTCCGGCTCCAGCTGCGGCACCGTCGTGGAGACGATCGAGCCCTGCAGGTCGCCGAAGCCGTACCCGCGCAGGGCGAGCAGGTTGCTGAGCGCCGCTCCCAGCTCGTCGGCGGTCGACCGGCGCACGGTCGCAAACCGCCAATGCTCCAGCAGCCTCTGCTCGGACACGAGTCCGAAATGGGTCTGGGTATTGCCCACGTCAACGACGAGCAGCACGGGGCCATTATGCTCGGCGGCGCGTGCGGGCGGCGGGACGAGGTGCAACAACCCCCGCGGGGCGGTAGGAGGACGCGCGGCGACGTATGCG
>DAHVAB010000256.1 GCA_027314825.1 Solirubrobacterales bacterium | reverse complement strand
GGGACGCCGGCGGGGCCGCGCGGGCCTGTACGGCACCGCGCGCACATGCGCCGTGCCGCCCGAGGCGACATTCATCAGCAGCCCCAGCGAGGCGAGCATCACCAGCATGCTGCTCGCGCCATAGGAGACCAGCGGCAGCGGCACGCCGGTGACCGGCGCCAGCCCGATGACCGCGAAGACGTTGAGCAGCGCCTCCGAGACGACCATCGCCGTCACCCCGACCGCGATCAGCGCGCTGTGCAGGCTGCGCGCCTTCCTGGCCACCCGCAGCCCGGCGAAGGCGATCATCCCGTACAGCGACAGCAGCGCGAAGATCCCGGCGACGCCCATCTCTTCGCCGATCACGGCGAGGATGAAGTCGGTCGGAGCCTCCGTGCCGAGATAGAACGCCTTCTGCACCGACTGGCCCGGCCCGACCCCGAACAGGCCGCCCGAGCCGATCGCGATCTGGCCCTGCACCGCCTGGAAGCCGCTGCCGTAACGGTGCGCCCACGGGTTGATGAACGACGTCAGCCGCGCCCGCGCATACGGCCGGGCCAGCGCGTAGATCCCGACCACCACGACCAGCGTGCCCGCGATGATCGCCAGGTTCCGCGGCGGGATGCCGGCGGCGACCAGCACGGCGAAGACGGTGAACGCGAGCACCATCGCAGTGCCGATGTCCTCGGAGGCCACGAAGGCGATCGCCGCGCCGGAGACGGCCAGCAGCGGCTTGCCGAGCTCTTTGAGATCGAGTACCTGCTGCGGCCGCTTGGCCAGCAGCGTGGCCGAGTAGAGCACGAGCGCCAGCTTCACGAGTTCCGAGGGCTCGAAGACCAGCGGCCCTCGCCCGATCCAGCGGCGGGCGCCGTTCACGCTCACGCCGATCCCCGGCACATGGACGGCCAGCAGCAGCACGAACGAGATCGCCAGCAGCGGCCCGACGATCCTCTCCACCCATTCGATCCCGCGCTTGCCGACGACCCTCATCACGACCAGTCCGAGCGCCGCGTAGGCGACGAACTTGATCAGGTAGCTGCTGCCACCGCCGCCCTGCAGGACGCTGGTCGCCGAGGAGGCGCTGTAGACCATCACCGCGCCGAAGGCGAGCAGGCACAGCGTGGCGGTCAGCAGCAGCCTGCGCTCCAGCGCCATCTCCGGCGCCGGATCGGCAGCGTCACGGCCGGCCCTGGCCCCCTGCCGCCCGCGACGCCCGCGACCGGTGAGATCGGCGGTGGAGCGGGAGGGCCGGACGGCTGCGGGCATCCCCGCGAGATTCGACGCGCAGCCGGCGAAACCTGCCGGGGGCGAGGCGCCCAGCTCATCCGAGGGCACAGCGACCGTCACATGACGGCGTCCCTCGCAGCGCCGCGCGCCTCAACGCGCCGCGAACCTCAGAGCTCCGCGACGATCTCGCGAAACCGCTCGCCCCTGGCCTCGAAGTCCTCGAACTGGTCGAAGCTCGCGCAGCCCGGGGAGAGCAACACCACCTGGCGGGAGCCGGAATCCGCGCTCGCGGCCCCGCGCGCCGCGGCCACCCAACGGTCGGCCGCGAGCTCCCGGCGCGCTGCGGCGGCCGCCCTGCTCAGCGCCGTCTCCAGGTCACCGCACTGCACCACCGCAAGCTCCATGCCCTCCAGGGCCTCCTCTATCAACGGCGCGTCCTGCCCGATCAGATACACCGCGGCACAGCTTCGCGCGACCGGCTCGCGCAGGGCCCTGAAATCCTGGCCCTTGCCCTGTCCGCCCAGGATGAGATGGATCCTGCGACGGCTGCGAGCATGCAACCCGCGACCCCGCGCAGGCGCGGCCGGCAGGCCGCGCCCCACCTCAACCACACCCGAGGGCTCGCCCGCGCCGCCCGCGGATCGCGCGTACGCCGCGTCCGGCTCGTCCGAGAACGCTGCCAGCGCGACGAGGGTGCTCGCCACGTTCGTGGCCTTCGAGTCGTTCACGTAGAGCACCTGCTGGCTGCTCGCCACCTCCTCCAGGCGGTGGGCGACGCCCGCGAACCCCGCCAGCCCCTCGCGGACCGCCTCGACCCCGATGCCCGTGGCCAGGCAGGCCGCGGCGGCGGCCATCGCGTTGGAGAGGTTGTGCGCACCCCTTATTCGCAGATCTGCGGCGGCGATCAGCTAGCACTCCGGCTCCCCGGGCGCGCGCCAGATCAGGCGGCCATCGTGCAGCGTCACCTCGGCGGCCTCACCCGTGCCGAACCGCATCACGCGGGCGCGGCCGCCGAGCGCGGCGATCCGCTCAGGCAGTGAGGCGGGGCGATCGGCGGCGGCAGCGGCGGAGCTCTGGAGAGCCGGCTCGGGGCTCGGGAGCACCGCGACATCGTCCTGGCGCTGGCGCGCGAACGCCTGCAGCTTCGCCTCCACATACTCCTCGAAGCTCGCGTGCCGATCGAGATGGTCGGGCGCAATGTTCAGCAGCACCGCGGCCTCCGGGGCGAAGGCGATCGTATCCTGCAGCTGGAAGGAGGAGGCCTCGCAGACCACGCGCACCGAGCCGTCGATCCGGCCGGCCAGGGCGCTCAGCGCGAGCCCGACATTGCCCGCGAGCGCGACCGGCAGGCCGGCAGCCCGGTGGATCGCCGCGATCAGATGCACCGTCGTCGTCTTCCCGTTCGTCCCAGTCACGGCGATCATCGGACTCTCCAGCATCCGCCAGGCCAGCTCCAGCTCCCCGATCACCGTGAGCCCGCGCTCCCTGGCCCGCTCGATCACCGGCGCCGAGTCCGGCACCCCCGGGCTCTTGACCACCGTCGCAACCCTCTCCAGCAGCCCGACGCCATCTTCCTCGGAGTGCACCTCCACGCCCTCCTCGGCGAGACGTCCGCCCGCCGCGACCGGGCCGGCATCCACGCCGATCACCTCGGCGGCCGCGAGCCGGCGCAGGGCGCTGGCCGCGGCCACGCCCGAGCGGGCCAACCCGACGATCAGATATGGCCCCGCCGGAATCTGCGGGCGCCGTGGGGACTCGCTCATCCGATGCTCTGCTTGTACAGCGTGAACCCGATCGCCGCACACACCGCCGCGACGATCCAGAAGCGCAGGATGATCTTCGTCTCAGACCAGCCCTGCAGCTCGAAATGGTGGTGGATGGGCGCCATCAGGAAGATCCGCTTGCGTCTGAGCTGGAAGTAGGCGACCTGCAGCACCACCGAGAGCGCCTCGATCACGAAGATCCCGCCGAGCAGGATCAGCAGCAGCTCAGTCTTCGTCATCACCGCCAGCCCGGCGATCGCCCCGCCCAGCCCCAGCGAGCCCGTATCACCCATGAACACGGTCGCCGGGAAGGCGTTAAACCACAGGAACCCGATCGAGGCGCCGACCACGCAGCCCGCGATCAGCGCCAGGTCGGATAGGCCGCTGATGATCCCGATCGCAACATAGGCGAGCGCGACGATCGCCGTGCAGCCGGCGGCCAGCCCGTCCAGGCCGTCGGTCAGGTTGACAGAGCTGGTCGTGCCCGCGACCACCAGGTATATGAGCAACGGATAGAACGGGCCCAGGTCGATCTGATAGTCGACGACCCGCAGCCTGAGCGTGCTCTGCAGGTGCGCGCCATGCACAGCGACCGCCCACAGCCCGAGCGAGATCGCGACCGTGATGATCAGCTTGGTCCTGCCTCGCAGTCCCAGGGAGCGACGCCTGACCAGCTTCGTGTAATCGTCGGCGAAGCCGAGCAGCGCGCAGGCGATCGCGACCCCGAACACGCCGATCGAGCGCCATTCGAAGTCGGTCAATATGAGAAACGGCACGCCGATCGCGATCATCACGATCACCCCGCCCATCGTCGGCGTGCCCGCCTTGTGATGGTGGCCTTCGGGCCCCTCCTCGCGGATCTGCTGGCCGATGCGCCGCCGGGTGAGCGAGCGCAGGAGGATCGGGGTGAAGAACCCCGAGACGAGGAGGGCGATCCCCCCCGACACGAAGATGGCGATCACGAGCCCGCCGCCCGGCGCCGCT
>DAHVAB010000255.1 GCA_027314825.1 Solirubrobacterales bacterium | reverse complement strand
TCCTGATCGAGGAGCTCGCGCGGATCGGCTCCGGCGGCACGGCGGCCGGGATCGGGGCGCACGTGAACATCGCCACCCCGCCGATCTGGAAGTTCGGAACCGAGGAGCAGAAGCGGCGCTACCTGGTGCCGGCGATCGCCGGCGAGCTGATCGGCGCGCTCGGCATCACCGAGCCGGGCGCCGGCTCCGACGTGGCCGCGATCGCGACGCGCGCCACCCGCGTCGACGGCGGCTGGGTCCTGGACGGCGAGAAGACCTACATAACCAACGGGGTGCGCGCCCACTTCATCGTCACCGCGGCGAAGACGACACGGGACGGCGGCCACCACGGCATCTCCTTCTTCATCGTCGAGCGCGGCGAGGGCGTCAGCACCTCCAAGCTGCGCAAGATGGGCTGGGCCGCCTCCGACACGGCGACCATCTCCTTCCAGGACGCCTTCGTCGCGGAGGAGCAGCTGCTCGGCGCCGAGAACGAGGGCTTCAAGCTGATCATGGCCAACTTCCAGTGGGAGCGCCTCGCGATGGCGCTCGGCGCCGTGGGCGCGATGCGCTACGCATGGGAGCGCACCGCCGCCTACGCGCGTGAGCGCGAAGCGTTCGGGCGCCCGCTCTCGAAGCATCAGGCGATCCGCCACCGCCTCGCCGCGCTGGCCACCGACGTATACACGGCGCAATGCGTCACATACGACGCTCTGCGCCGCTTCCACGCCGGGGAGCAGCCGGTCAAGGAGGTGACGATGGCCAAGCTCCTCACCCAGCGGGCATCGGTACAGCTCATGGACGCCTGCCTGCAGATCCACGGCGGCCTCGGCTACATGGCGGAGCACTGGACCGAGCGCGCCGTCCGCGACGCCCGTCTCGGCCCGATCGGCGGCGGCAGCGACGAGATCATGCGCGAGATCCTGGGGCGCGCGCTCGGGCTGTAGCTGGGGCGCGCGCTCGGGCTGTAGCCGCGCGGGGAATGTCCAACGGGGGGTGGCCGGGAGGGGGGTGGGACTCGCGGATATGTCCAGTAGGCACCCGGAAGGTCATGGCCGGCCCGTAACCCCCCGATCGGATGGGCATGGCCCCCATCCTCACAGGGCTCGGCACGATCCTCGCCGCCGTCGCTGTCGCGACGCCCTCCACGGGCGCCGTCCACCACCGTTTCTCGGCGCACCACCATGCCACGGTCGTCCGGCAGGTCGAGCATCTCGCGGGCGCACCGGCCGCCCGGCGGCGCCATCGCCACGCTCCTGCCGGGGCATCGCTCGCCCGGCGGCGCCGCCACGTCCCCACCGGGGTGGCGAGCGCCCGGCGCCAGCAGGCGCGCGGCCGCGGCAGCAGCGCCGGCGGCCCGTGCCCCGGCGAATCCGCGACTCCGACCGCATCCAACCTGACCGAAGTGCGGGCCGCGACCTTCTGCCTGGTCAACCGCCAGCGCACGCTGGACGGCGAGCGCCCGCTGCAGCTGAGCTCCCGTCTGCAGATCGCCGCCCAGCAGCACACCGAAAGCATGGTCCAGGGCGACTACTTCAGCCACTACGGCCCGGACGGGCGAACGCCCGCCGAACGGATGCGCGCCGCCGGCTACATCACCGGCGCAGGCGTCGGCTACTCGATCGGCGAGAACATCGCGTGGGGCTCCCTCGAACTGGCGACGCCGAAGTCGATCGTCGCCGCGTGGATGCGCTCGCCCGAGCATCGCGCGAACATCCTCGACTCCTCGTACCGCGAAACGGCGATCGGCGTCATCGCGCGGCTGCCGGAATCGGTCTCCGAAGGCCAGCCGGGCGCCATCTACACCCAGGACTTCGGCGTCCTCATCCACGGTTGACCGGGCTCCGCCGGGGGGCGCCCCTGCGGGGCGAGCCGGGGCACGGTCGGGGCGCGGGCGGGGGACGCGAGGCGGCGCGCGGACGGGGCGCCGGCGGGCCGCGACGCGGGGCGCGGGGGGAGGCGTGCCGCATCCCTGCCGGGCGCACGGATATAACCTCGGCCGCCATCCACCAACCGAAGGAGCACATAAATGGGAGTACTCGACGGCAAGTCGGCGATCGTCACCGGCTCGGCCCGCGGCATCGGCCGCGCCACCGCGGAGCTGCTCGCCTCGCAGGGGGCACAGGTCCTGATCAACGACCTGGACGGCGACATCGCAGAGCAGGCGGCCAACGAGATCTCCGGCGAGACGGCCGTCTTCGCCGGTGACCTGACCGCGGGCGACGCGCCCGACCGGCTCGTCAAGGCCGCGCTCGATGCGTTCGGCAAGATCGACATCATCGTCAACAATGCTGGCTACACGGTCGACGGCCCGATCCACAAGATGTCAGACGACCAGTTCCAGGCGATGCTCGACATCCACACGGTCGTCCCCTTCCGCGTGATCCGCGCCGCCGCCCCGCACCTGCGCGAGCCGGCCAAGAAGGAGCGCGAGGAAGGCAGGGAGGTCTTCCGCAAGATCGTGAACGTCTCCTCCACCTCCGGCACGTTCGGCAACGCCGGCCAGGCCAACTACTCCGCCGCGAAGGCGGGCGTGGTCGGACTGACCAAGACGCTCGCCAAGGAGTGGGGCCAGTTCAAGATCAACGTGAACGCCGTAGCCTTCGGCTTCATCGACACCCGCCTGACCCAGGCCAAGGTCGACGACAACGCGATGGAGATCCACGGCGAGAAGGTCCAGCTCGGAATCCCCGAGCAGCTGCGCCAGATGGCCTCGATGCTGATCCCGCTGGGACGCCCCGCCACCCCGGAGGAGGCCGCCGGCGGCGTGTTCTTCCTGTGCACGCCGTGGAGCAACTACGTCCACGGGCAGACCCTGCATATCACCGGCGGGATGTTCGGAGGCATGACCGGCTGATCCCCACCGGTGGGTGCCAGGGTGCCTGAGAGGACAGCCAGGGAGCGGGCGCGCGCCAGACGCAGACGCGCGGTCCGCCGTCGCCGGATGGCGGCGCTCGCGAGCGTGATCGCGCTCGTGGGCGCCGCCGCGCTCGCGGTGCGCCTGTGGCCGACCGGCGGCACGGCGGAACCTGGGCCGTCCGTTGCGGTGCGCAGCACGAGCACCACCACCACGACGACGACCACCCACACGACGACCACCCACCCGCCGCCGGGGCCGCCCTTCGCGGTCGGAATCCGGACGGTGCGCCTGATCGAGCGCTCGCGCAGCGTCGACACGAACAGGGGCGTGATCTCCCCGCGCGTGCTCGAAACCGAGATCCGCTACCCGGCGCTCGGCGCGCCCGGCACCGGTGAACACGAAGGCGCCCCCGCGGCGCGCAGGTCCGGCCCGTTCCCGCTGATCGTCTTCGGACACGGCGACGAACTGACCCCCGCCTACTACGCGCGACTGCTCGACTTCTGGACCCGCCAGGGCTACGTGGTCGCCGCCCCGATCTTCCCCGGCGAGAACAAGGATGCGCCCGGCGGTCCCGACCGCTCCGACCTGGTCAACGAGCCGGGCGACATGAAATTCCTGATCAGCTGGATGATCGGCCAGGATGAAGACCCCTCAAGCGGATTCAGCGGCCTGATCGAGCCGGGCGAGATCGCCGTCTCGGGACACTCCGACGGCGGGGACACCGCGCTTCAGGTGGCCTACAGCCCGCAGTACAGAGACCCGCTCGTGAAGGCCGCGGCGATACTCGCGGGCGCCTACGGCGCCCCCTACTTCAACTCCTTCTCGTTCCCATCCGGCGGCCCGCCGCTGCTGGCGGCCCAGGGCACCGCGGACGAAATCAACCACCCTTCCGAAACCGACGAATACTTCTCGGCCGCGCCATCCCCGAAGTACCTGCTGGAACTGATCGGCGGTGGGCATCTGCCCCCCTTCACCTACCAGGAGCCCCAGCTGGAAGTGGTCGAGCACGTCACGCTCGATTTCTTCAACAGCTACCTCAAGCACCAGTCCGGTGCGCTGAATCAGATGGAAGAAGCTGGGAGCATGCCGGGCGTGGCGAACATCCAGATGGACCGTTAGGGGCCCGGGGCGACGGCGCCCGGCTG
>DAHVAB010000254.1 GCA_027314825.1 Solirubrobacterales bacterium | reverse complement strand
ACCTACGGCCTTCTGTGGGCGGCCAAGTTCGCCGTGTACCAACGGCTGATCTTCCGCTCCCCGCCGGGCTCTCCCAGCTCGTGTTCACCGGCAACGAGGCAGATGTCGAGTTGGGTGAGGCGATCGAAGCGGTCGCGGCGCAGGAGGGGACGAGGGTGGTCGCCTGCTTCGTCGAGGGTCTGATCGACGCCGAGCGCGCGCTTGCCGGGATCGAGCGCACCACCGCGTCGGGGACGCCCGTGCTCGTCCTTTCCGTTGGGCGCAGCGACGTCGGCCGCAAGGCGGCATCGCTGCACACCGGCAAGCTCCTGGCGGTCGGCCAGGCGGAGCGCGCGGCGCTCGCCCAGGCCGGAGCGGTCCTCGTCGACGAGCTCGTCGACCTTGCCGAGGTGGCCGTGGCCGTATCCACCGGAGCCCGCAGAGGCGGCGGCAGGCGTGTTGGGATCGTCTCGACCACCGGTGGGCTGGGGGCGCTCGTCGCCGACCAGGTGCGCGAGTCCGGGCGGCAGCTGCCGCCGGCGTCGCAGAGCGTTCAGACGGCGCTCAGCGAGGTGCTTCCCTCCTATGCCTCCACCCAGAACCCCTGTGATCTGGCAGATGCGCTCACAACGCGCGAGGATCTGCTCCAGCACGCGGTCGCCGCGTTTGCGGCAAGCGGGCGCTACGACGCTCTGCTCTTGACCATGGCGGTGCACCCCGGCTGGCTCGCGCAGGCGCTCGCCGAGGATCTGATCGACGCAGCGGCGCGGTGCGAGCTGCCGCTCGCCGTCGTCTGGCCCGGCGGATCGATGGGCACAGACGCGGTGGCGGCAGCGCGTGCGGGGGGAGTGCCCGTGCTCGAGGCCGCCCGCTCCTGCGGCCCGCTGCTTCAGGCCTGGGAGGTGATCGCAGGCGCTGCGGTGCGTCCCCGGCGCGCTGCTCTGGAGCCGCTCCAGCTCCAGGGGACCACTGAGCGCGAGCTGAAGCTCACCCTTGCCCGCGCCGGCCTGCGTGCGCCCGAGTCACGCCTCGCCCGCTCCGCCCAGCAGGCGGCTGACGCGGTCGGAGAGCTGGGCTGCACAGTGGTTCTGAAGGTGCACGAGCCGGCCGTCGATCACAAGGCGGCGCTCGGCCTCGTGCGCCGGGGGATCGCCGACGAATCGTCTGCACGTCGGGCCTTCGAGGAGGTCGGGGCCGCCGCCACGAGGGCGGGCATCGAGCTGGAATCGGTGCTGGTCGAGAAGCAGGAGCAGGGGCTCGGTCTCGAGCTCCTGGTCTCATGTCGCCGCTCGCCGCTCGGTCTAGAGCTGCTTCTCGGCCCCGGCGGCAGCACCGCCGAGCTCGCGGGCGCGCGCGCGGTGCGTCTCGCGCCGCTCCTGCGCTCTGATGTTGAGGCGATGTGCGCCGAGGTCGGCGTTCCAGAGTCCGCGAGGGACGGGCTTCTCACCGCGCTGGAGGCGGTGCAGCGGCTCGCGCTCGGCTGTGAGGATCTCGACGTGCTCGAGCTCAACCCCGTCGTGCTGTTGCCCGACGGCCCCGTGGCGCTCGATGCGAAGATCAGGCTGGGAGCCGGCGGGTGAGCGACAGTGAGGAGCTGCTGAGGCGCTTCGGCGAGGCGGTCAAGCTCTTTCTCACCAGGGCGGGCAAGGCCCAGCACTCCTCGGGCATGTTCGATCTGCGCAGGCGCACCTTGATGGGCGTCTATGCGTACTTCGATCATCTCGATTGGGCACTGGACCAGCTCGACGCGAGAGCCACCGCCGAGCAGATCGGGGCCGCCGGGCGTGGCCTCTGCGGGCAGCCATTCAGCGCACAGATCCACGGCATCCCCTGGGGCATGCTGCTCGCGCGCGAGAACGAGCTGGGGCTCGGACGGGACGGCGGGGATCCTGAGCTCGTTGAGCGCGTCCTCGACTGGTGGTCGCGCGCGGCACGCGCCTATCGAGGGCAGGACTCGGATGCGCTTCTGCCCTGCGAGGACGGGGATCGCCAGCCGGCGGCACCGGCGGAGCTCGTCTGGCGCACGTTGGAGGAGCATGGAAGGCCCGCCGCCGAGTTCGCGCAGGCCGCGAGGACGACCGCCGCGTTGCAGCTCTACAGCTACGTGCTGCGGGGCGAGCAGCGAGGGACCACCTACTACCATGGCCCCTACGCTGGTGCGGATGGGCGCACGCTCGTCGTGGAGGAGTTCACGCGTATGCGCCACAACGAGCTGCCCTGGGCCGCCGACCCGCCCGTGATCCCGTTCGACAGCGTCTGCTCGGTGCTCGAGCTCGACGGCGTCGATGCGCGGTTCGACCTCTTCCAGGGAATGACCACGCAGCCGGTTGACTATCGCAGCCGCCTGCTGCGCACGACGCTGCTCACCTGCGATGGGGGAGAGCCGCGGGAGCTCACCGATCAGGAGCGCGATGGACTGTTGGAGGCTCTCGCCGGCGAGCAGGAGCGCATCTTCCGCGAGCAGCTCTCATGGGATGCGGACTTCAGGATCTCCTACGCGATCTATCACTACCTCGACTTCCTCGCACCTTTCTTCGCCGCCGCAGGCTGCGGAGAAGAGGTGATGGCGCAGGCACGCGAGCGCTTCGCGGAGACAAGTGCGCGGCGCGTTCGCGAGGTTGCCGCGATGGATCCGGCGCCGCCGGTGTGGGCCCGCTTGTTCGGCCGTGGCGGCAGCGAGCTGTTCACTCCTCTGGCTCGGGTCGGAGGCGGCCGTGTCTGAACGGATCGGCGCTGGCCGCACGGTGTCCGGCGGAGCGCGGGCGGTTGAGGGGCGGTTTCTCGCGCTGCTGGACGTCGAGGATCTCAAGCGGGCGATCGACGAGAAGCCTGAGCACTTGATCGTCTTCATCGCGCATCCGAACGTGACGATGATCGCGCCGATCTACGGCCGGCTTGCGGGAATCGTCTGCGCGAGCGGCGATGAGGCCGCCCACGTCGCAATAGTGGCTCGTGAGCTCAGCCTGCCCTGCGCTGTGCAGGTCTCGCTGGAGCGCGAGCTCGGAGACCTCGAGGGCCATCGCGTCCGGCTGGAGCCGGGCGGCGAGCTGCTGCTCCTCGATTGAGGGGGTGGTCGCCGAGATGGCGCCGTTCGTGCACCGCCACCGTGTCCGCTATCACGAGGTGGATGCTCATGAGCATGTCTACAACGCGCGCTATCTGGAGTATGTGGATGCCGCGATGATCGAGTTGCTGCGTGATCTCGGATGGAGCTTCAACGAGGCTGTGGCACTCGGCTTCGACCCGTTGCTCGCCAGGGCGCAGATCGACTTCCGGCGTGCGGCGGTCTTTGATGAGCAGCTCGAGATCGCGGTCAGCCCTCTCCGCCTGGGGAGGTCGAGCCTGGAACTGAGCTTCGCCGTCCGCACGTCGGCCGGGGAGGCGATCGCCGACATCATCGTCGTATATGTCAACGTCGACCCGGCCGAGAGCGGCGCCACGCCGATCCCCAGCCTGGTGCGCGCCGAGCTCGAACGCCGTCTAACCACCGCCGCTACGGATGTCTGATCGGATCATCTGGAGGACCTGTGCCTGATCGCACGCGCTGGAGGGTAGGAGTCTTCGGTGCCGGCGCGATGGGAGCGCTCTACGGCGGGCTGCTCGCGGACGCTGGAGCTGAGACGTGGCTGATCACCCGCTCGCCAGAGCAGGCGGCAGAGATCGAGGATCGTGGCGTGCTGCTCACCCACGATGGCGCCGAGCGTCCGACGCGCCCGCGAGCGAGCACGAGCCCCGCGTCGGTCGGCGAGGTCGACCTGCTGATGGTCTGGGTGAAGTCGCAGGACACGGATGCGGCACTGGCGGCGGCGGCGCCGATGATCGGAGAGCGGACGCTTGTGGCGAGCTTCCAGAATGGGCTCGGCAACACCGAGAAGATCGCGGCCGCCTTTGGCCGCTCGCGGGTGGTCTACGGAGTGAGCACGATCGGCGGCGTGAGACGCGGTCCCGGCGCGCTCGAGCTCACCGCGGCGACGTGGAACGGTGAGGGGACCACCTGGATGGGCGTCATGGAGGGGGATGCGCACCGGCGGCTGGAGCC
>DAHVAB010000253.1 GCA_027314825.1 Solirubrobacterales bacterium | reverse complement strand
CCGGCCATGACGGCGCGGTGGCGCCGCGTGCGCGGCGCGGGATGGTTCGTGTACGCGGCGACTACGAGCGTGACCCGGCTGGCCGGCGAGGCGGCGCGCAGCCGGCGTCTGCTGCTGACGGAGGCGGAGCAAGGGGTACAGGAGGCTCATGCAGCCCGCGCGCAGGTCGAGGCGCGACTGCGAGAGGTGGGCCGGCAGCGAGAGGAGGCCGAGCGGGCGCTCTCGGAGCGCGCCGAGCAGCGCGACGAGCTCTCCGGGCGCCTCTACCGCGCCCGCACCGCCGAGGAGCGGTTGGGTATGCGTCTGGAGCAGGTGGAGACGGTGCAGCGCACACTGACGGCACGGATTGCCGAGACGGAGCGGGCGCTGGAGAGCCTGCGCGCCCACGAGGCGCACGCGGCGGGCGGTGATGGCGAGGCCGGGGCGCGCCTGCTGGAGCTGGAGCGGGAGCTCGGTGAGCTCGAAGCCGAGCAGGAGCAGGAGACCGAGCGCGATCTGGCCGACATCTCCGCCCAACGGGATGAGGCGCTCGAGCGGGTGGTGTCCGTCGAGGAGCGCCGTGAGCGGGCCCGCGCGGCCCGTGCGCAAGCCGACGAGCGGGCCGATCAGGCGCGAGCGGCCCTTCGCGAGGCCGAACGGGAGGCCCAGGCGGCGCGCCGCCGCGCCGCCGAGGTGGGGGCGGAGCTTGCGGCCGCCAACCAGTTCCTGCGGCGCAGCGCTCAGGCGAGCGGCGGCGAGGCCGCCGGCACGGCGCGGACCCTCGGTCAGCTGCTGAGCGTGCAGGAGGGCTGCGAGCTCGCGCTGTCGGCCGCGCTCGCAGGGCGCCTCGACGCGCTCCTGGTGGCGGACATGGATGAGGCGCAGCGGCTGCTGGACAAGCTCGGCGCGGACGGCGGGTCGGTGCTGCTCGCGGGCGGGGCCGCGAACGGGCCGGGGGCTGGCGGTGCGACGGCCGCGAACGGGCCGGGGGCTGGCGGTGCGACGACCGCGAACGAGTCGGGGGCTGGCGGTGCGACGACCGCGAACGCGTCGGGGGCCGGCGGCCCGGCGTCAGTGTCACTCGCGGATGCGCCGGGGACCGCCGGTGCGGCTTCAGTGCGATCCGCGGAGGCGCCGCCGGCGCCCGGGGCGCGAGCGCTGGCGGAGCTGCTCGGCGGCGCCGCCGAGCCGGTGCTGGCGCTCGCGCGAGCGTTGCTGGTCGATGCCTGGCTGGTGGAGGAGCTCGACACGCTCCCGCCCGGGTGCGCCGGCGTCGCGGTGACGCGTTCGGGAAGGGTCTTTCGCGCGCGGGCCGGCGAGGTGGTCCAGGTGGCGGAGGGCGGGGCCGAGCGGGTGCTCGCCAAGCGCAATGAGCGTGACCGCCTGATCGCGGAGACCGAGCGCACCGTCCAGGAGGAGCATCTGGCGCAGGCCAGGGTGCAGGAGGCGGAAAGCGTGCTCACGGAGGCCGACACGGGCCGCGAGGAGGGCGAGCAGCAGCTGCGCGCGGCGGAACGTGAGGTGGGCGAGGCCCGCGAGCAGGTCCGGCGCCTGGAGTGGGTGACCGAGCAGCGGCGCCAGACGCCCGGCGAGGGCCCGTTGGCGGTGCGCCGGGCACAGCTGAGCGGTGAGATCGAGCTTGAGCGCCGCCAGGCCGAGCGGGTCGCCCGCGAACAGGAGGAGCGGCGGCTGCTGCGAGCCCGGCGCGAGGCTCAGCAGGCCGCCGACAGTGCGCTGCTGCCGGCGGCGCAGCGACTCGCCGGCGCGGTGCAGTCTGCGCTGGAGGCGGCGGGCGAGCACCGCCGCGCGCTGGAGGCGCAGCTGGCCAGCGATCGTGCCGAGGGTGAGGGGATCGCGCAGCGGCTGCGCAGCTGTGCGGCGCAGGAGGCGGAGATCCAGGCGCAGCTTCGCGCTCGCGGGGAGGTCGTGACGGCGCGGGAGGTTGCAGCCCAGCGGCTGCGCGACCAGACCGAGGAGGCCGAGCTGGAGCTGCGTGCGGTCGCGGAGAGCCTGCAGATCGAGCCGCCGGAGCCGGATGGGCTGGCGGCGCTCTCAGATGAGGAGCAGGAGGAGCTCGGCGCGCGGCTGCAGCGGCTGACCCGTCGCCGCGAGCAGCTCGGCCCCGTCAACCCGCTCGCCCAGGAGGAGTACAACGAGGCGCTCGCGCACGTGCAGGAGCTCGAGGAGCGGCGCGTCGACCTGGAGACGGCTCTGCGCGAGCTGCGCTCGGTGATCCGCGAGACCGACCGCCAGATCCGGGAGACCTTCCAGGAGACGTTCGCCGCCGCGGCCCGCAACTTCGAGGAGCTCGCCGGCGAGGTCTTTCCCGGTGGGCGCGGACGGCTGCGCCTGGTCTCAGAGCAGGAGGATGGGGAGGCGGGCGCCGTCGAGGAGTCGAGAGCCGACGCTGACGCCGACGCCGAGGCCGGCGCGGAGGCGGAGGCCGACGCGGAGGCGGAGCGCGAGCAGGATGGCCCGCAGGAGGATCTGGAGGGGGTGGAGATCGAGATCACCCCGGAGGGCAAGGCGATGAAGCGGCTGTCGCTGCTCTCCGGCGGGGAGAAGTCGATGACGGCGCTCGCCTTCCTGTTCGCCGTCTTTCTCGCCCGGCCCTGCCCCTTCTACATCCTCGACGAGGTCGAGGCCGCGCTCGACGATCTCAACCTGGAGCGGTTCCTGTCGCTGCTGCGCCGCTACTCCGGAGCCGCCCAGTTCATCGTGATCACACACCAGAAGCGCACGATGGAGGCCGCCGACTGGCTCTACGGGGTCTCGATGGGCGGCAATGGCGTCTCCAAGGTGATCTCCAGGCGCCTGCCGCCCGCCCCCGAGCCCGCAGCTGGCGCCGGTGCGTCCGAGGATCCGGCCGCCGGGACCGGCGCCGCCGCCCAGGCTCTCGCGCCGGTCGCGGCGGCTGCCGCCGAGCAGGCTGCGGCCTGAGGCCTGCCTGCTATCGTCGCGCCGCCCGTGTCGCGCGACTGGAACGATCTTTTCATCACAGGGGAGCCGGACCCCGGGGAGAAGGGTGGGGATCCCGAACGCCGCCGCGGCTTCCTGCGCCGGCTGCGCGAGGGCCTCGGCAAGACCAGGCAGGCGCTCGCCGGGGAGATCCAGGCCACCCTGTTCCAGAATCTCGACGAGCACACATGGGAACGGCTCGAGGAGGCGCTGATCATGGCCGACGTGGGGGTGGCCACCACGGCGTCGGTCGTCTCCGAGCTGGAGGCTGAGGCCACCGAGGGGCGCATCGAGGGCGGGGAGGCGCTGAGTGAGCGGCTGATCGAGCTGCTGGCGCAGACCGCGCGGGTCTCGCGCCAGCAGATCGACCTGACCGCCAAGCCGACCGTGATCCTCGCGGTCGGGGTCAACGGCACGGGAAAGACGACGACCATCGGCCAGCTGGCCTTCCATCTGCAGCGCGAGCTTCAGATGAGTGTGCTGCTCGGCGCCGCCGACACCTTCAGGGCGGCGGCGGTCGAGCAGCTCGAAGGGTGGGCGCGGCGGGCGGAGTGTGAGATCGTCACCGGCCCGGAGGGCTCCGATCCGGGCGCCGTCGCCTTCGAGACGGTGGCGCGCGCTCAGCAGGGCGGGATCGACGTGGCGATCATCGACACCGCCGGGCGGCTGCACACCCAGGACGAGTTGATGGCGGAGCTCGGAAAGATCAGGCGCGTGATCTCGCGCCGTCTGGAGGGCGCGCCGCACGAGACCCTGCTGACCATCGATGCGACGACCGGTCAGAACGGTCTGCGCCAGGCGAAGATGTTCTCAGAGGTGGTTGACGTGGATGGGATCGTGCTGACCAAGCTGGACGGCACCGCGCGCGGAGGCATCGCGCTCGCGATCGCGCGCGAGCTGCAGCTGCCGGTGAAGCTGATCGGCGTCGGCGAGTCGCTGGAGGATCTGCGCCCGTTCGACGCCGCCGATTTCGCCCGCGCGCTGATCGCGTCGGCCTGAGCCCTCGGCGGCCGCACGCCCATCCTGAGCCGTCCCAGCTTCGACGCCGCTGGCCTCGCCCGCGCGCTGATCGCCTCGGCCTGAGCCCTCGGC
>DAHVAB010000252.1 GCA_027314825.1 Solirubrobacterales bacterium | reverse complement strand
GTGCGCTCATCGCCCGCCGCGGCACCGATCAGCGCCTCCTCGATCTGCGGCAGCGTCCTGCCGCCGCCGAGCTCGATCAGCCGGTCGCGCCCGCCGAGCGCCTCGCGCGCGGCACGGGAGACCGCCTCGCCGGGAGGGCTCTCCGCCTCCCCGGAAAGCTCGCCCTCATGGTCGACCACCACGAAGTCGCCGGCGGCGGCCGGGCGCTCCGCCGTCTCCAGGCGCGCGAGCCGCTCGCGCAGCGCGTCGATCTCGGCGTCGATCGCCTGCTCGTCGACCTTCGGCTCGCGCCGCGGCACCTGCAGGCCCTTGTACGTGCCGAGGCTCGCCCGCGGCAGCACCCCGATCTCGACCGAGAAGCTCAGCGCGCCACCGGCAGGCGGCAGCTCGCCGAGGTCCACGGTCGGATCGCCGACCGGCACGATCCCCGAGCTCTGAACGGCATCGGCATACCAGCGGGAGAGCGTGTCGCTGACAGCCTGCTCCAGGACGGCCTCCCTGCCGATCCGCTGGATCACCAGCGGCGGCGGCACCTTCCCGCGGCGGAAGCCAGGCAATCTCAGGCTGCCGGCCAGGTCGCGCGCCTTGCGCTGCAGGCGCCGCTCCACCTCCTCGGGCGGGATCTCGACCTGCAGGCGCACGCGCGACTCGGGCAGCTCGGTCAGCTCGGTCTTCAGTGCGACGGGCACGGCCGCCACGATACCGTGCCGGACGATGTCGCCCTACCGACGCTCCGCGCGCATGCTTGAGAGGTGGCTGTGGACGGGGCCGGCCGGCCATCTGGCAGGCGGCACGCTCGACTTCGCGGCGGCGCTCACCCACTACGCGGCGGTGCGCCTGGCCTCCTCGCGAGCCGGACGCCGCGGCGCCGCCGAGACGCACCCGGCGGGCGCGGGAGCGGGAGCCCAGCAGCCAGACTCCCGCGCGAGCCGCTAGGCCACCGCGAGGGGCGTGCCGGCCGGCCGGCCGCCGTCGAGCACCGGCTGGCGCGGGCGCAGGAAGCAGAGCTCCATCCCGGCCGGCAGCACGAGCACGGGGCATCGTGCGATCTCCTCGATCAAGTTCTCGGCGGCCGCACTGAGCTCGACCCGTCCGGGCTCCGCGCTCTCGCGGGACCCGATCACGAGCAGGTCCGCGCTCTCGTCGGCCAGGGTGGTGAGGCTGGCGCCGGTGGCCGCGGCCAGCGACTCGGCGGTGGCGCGTGCGCCTCCGTCGGCGAGGCCGCCGCCGAGAGCGATCAGCTGCAGCGGACGCGACGGACGCGCGGCCAGGCCGGCCGGCGCGATCGCCACGGCGAGCGGTCCGCCTTCGAGCAGTCGCCGTGCCGAGTTGCCGATCGCGACATGCCCGGCAGCAGTATGGGAGTCCGAGCAGAAGACGGCCACGTTCGCGCCGACGCTCCGCGCGATCCGGCGCAGTCCCTCGGGCGTCGAGCGATCTTGGACCACGTGGCGGCCCGCCTCGCGGCCGCCGAGCAGCGCCGCGCCGCGCAGCAGCAGCTCCTCCGCCTCGTTGACGGCCAGCGCCTCGCGGCCGCTCTCGCCCTCGGCGCGGTGGCGCACGTAGGCAAGCGATATCTCCGCGCCCGCCTGAGCGAAGATCCGGCCCAACGCGACGGCGTCGTCCTCGTTGTGGGTGGCGTCGTAGGAGACGATCATGCTCGCGCCCAGTTGCGGGCGAGGCTCGGTGGCGGCGTGCGACTCGGATCCTGACATCTGCTGCTCCTCTGGCAGATGGACCGATGAGATGAGGGGGGGGCCGCATGGCGGCCGACACGATCGTGGCAGCTCAAGAGCATCAGTGCCAGTGATGTCTCTGATCCATACCCTAAGCTCTGCTTATGCTCAACGTGAGCCGGCTGCAGACGTTGCTGGAGGTTGCCCGCAAGGGCTCGATCTCGGCGGCCGCGGAGGCGCTCTCATACACCCAGTCGGCTGTCTCCCAGCAGATCGCAGCGCTGGAGGCGGAAGCCGGGATCGCGCTGCTGGAGCGTCACGCGCGCGGGGTGCGGCCGACCGGGGCGGGCGAGACGCTGCTCGCCCACGCGGAGGGGATCCTCGGCCGCCTGCAGGCCGCCGAGGAGGAGCTCGCCGCGATCGCGGGGCTGCGCGGCGGAGCACTGCGGATGGCCTCCTTCCCGAGCGCCGGGGCCACGCTGATGCCGCTCGCGATCGCCACCTTCCGAACACGCCACCCGCAGGTGCAGCTGACGCTCGCCGAGGGCGAACCGGAGGAGATCGCGCCCCGCCTCGCGCGCGGTGAGCTCGATCTCGCGCTGCTCTTCGAGTTCGGCGAGACGCTCGACATCTCGCCGGAGGCGATCTCCCGCGTGCAGCTGCTGCAGGACCCGATGTACCTCGCCCTGCCGGCCGCCCATCGTCTGGCCGCGCAGCCGCGGATCCGGCTGGAGGATCTGCGTGAGGAGGCCTTCATCCAGACCGCTCAGGCGAGCGCCTGCGCGCGGCAGGTCGTGCTCGGCTGCCTGGCGGCAGGCTTCCAGCCGGACGTCGCCTTCGAGAGCGACGACTACCAGACGGTGCAGGGGCTGGTCGCGGCCGGCGTCGGCGTCGCCCTGATCCCGGAGCTGGCGCTCTCCGGCGTGCGCCAGGACATCGCGATCCGGACCCTGCACCCGCATCCGCCGGTGCGCCGCGTGATCGCCGCGGCGCCGAGCGGGCGCAGGCGCGCGCCGGCCGCCGCGGCGATGCTCACGATCCTGCGGGATCTCGCCGAGCGCTACACGCCGCTGCCGCGGCCCGCGATCGTGGATGGCTCATCCCAGTTATGAGATGTAGGCGACGTCTCTGAGCGCTGTGGCGCGCCCTGGCCGCACTGTGCACGCGCGGGCCGCACGCTCTCGCCGGTGGGTGCAACCGGGCCGCTCGCGGCGCGCCCCGCCGGCACGGGCCGATCAGCTGCGCCAGGGGAAGCGGATGGAGCCGAGCGGGTGCACCTCCGGCTCCAGCGCCACGCCGAAGCGCGCCAGCACCCGGCTGCGGCCCTCCGCCATCAGCGCGAGCACATCGGCGGTGCTCGCCTCGCCGGTGTTCTCGATGAAGTTGGCATGCTTGGGCGCGAAGCGGGCGCCGCCGATTTCGAGGCCATTGCAGCCGGCCTCGCTGAGCAGCTGACCGGCCGTGGCGCCGGCCGCGGGCTGCCCAGGCGTGACGCCGGCCGTGACGCCGGCCGTGACGCCGGCCGTGACGCCGGCCGTGGGCTGCCCGCCGGAGGCCGATCCGGACGGGTTCCTGAAGGTCGAGCCGAACGTCCTTATCCCCTGCGGCTGCGCCTCGTGCCGCTGCGCGCGCATCTGCGCCAGTCTCGCCCTCACCTCCTCTGGCCGCGACGCCGTCAGCCTGAAGCGGGCGGCGGCGACGATCTCGCCGGCTGCCAGGCTCGAGCTGCGGTAGCCGAAGCCGAGCGAGTCCGGCCTGCGCTCCCCCACGCCGTCGGCGGTCGCCAGCCGCACCGACTCCAGCACGTCGGCCAGCCGCCCGCCGTAGGCGTTCGCGTTCATCCGCACCGCGCCCCCGACCGTGCCCGGGATGTTCACCCCGAACTCGATCCCGGCAAGCCCGGCCCGGGCGGCCGCCGCCGCGACGGCCGGCAGCCGTGCGCCGCCACCGCAGCACAGCTCCGCGCCATCGCACTCGATCGCGGCCAGCTCGCCGTCCAGCTTCAGCACGAGCCCGGCCACGCCCTCGTCGGCGATCAGCAGGTTCGAGCCGGAGCCGATGACCGAGACCGGCAGCGCAGCCTCGCGCGCCCACCGCAGCAGCGCGACGAGCACCGCCTCGCTGCCGGCGCGCGCGAACCATTCCGCCTCCCCGCCGGTCCTGATCGTCGACAGGCGCCGCAGCGGGTGCCACTGCTGCACCGGCGCGGGCGGCCGCGGAAGGCTCATCGCGCCACCAGCGCTCGCGCCAGCGCGCTCACATCGCCAGCTCCCATCACCAGACAGATGTCCCCCGCGCGGAGCATCTCTCGCAGCACCGGCTCGGCGTCGGCCGCGCGCGCCAGCCACAGCACGGGGCCC
>DAHVAB010000251.1 GCA_027314825.1 Solirubrobacterales bacterium | reverse complement strand
CCGGGGCCCGGCAAGTACATCACCATCTACGCGAACGCCGAACACGCTTGGATGACGATCGACGGGCGCCGGTTCGACACCGTGGCTCTGGCCGAAGACGGGACTCGCTGGTCGAGCACGATGGTCTCCACCGCCGGGTTCGTGGTCAGGCATCCGGCCGGGCTCTAAGCACAGCACGCCGCGGCGGCGGCGGAGTCGGCGGGGCCCTGGCCACAGCACGCCGCGGCGGCGGCGGGGTCGGCGCGCCTGCGGGCCGTGTCGCCTCGCCGCCCGCCGGCGGTGCGGTGACCGCGCTCCCCACTGTGCCCCGCCGCCACGGCGGAGCCCTCCGATAGCTTTCCCCGCGTGAGAGACCGCGCCGAGATCGCAGCGATCGCCATCGGCGGCGCGGCGGGAGCGCTGGCGCGCGTCGGCCTCGGCGAAGCCCTGGCGGCCGGCCCGGGACAGTGGCCGTGGGCGACCTTCATCGCCAACCTTGCCGGCGCGCTGCTGCTCGGCTGGCTGATCACCATGCTGCAGGAGCAGCTGCCCGTCACCACGATCCCCCGCCCCCTGATCGGCACCGGCCTGTGCGGCGCCCTCACCACCTTCTCCACGCTGCAGGTGGAGATCCTCACGATGCTGAGGGGCGGCCACGTCGCGCTGGCGCTCATCTACCTCTGCGCGAGCGTCACCGGAGGCCTGGTCTGCATCATGGCGGCGAGCCAGGCATCACGACGGGTGCGCGCGCTGCGATGAGCCCGTGGGTGTGGGTGGGCGTCGCCGTCCTCGGAGGGGTCGGAGCGTGCGCGCGGTTCGCCGTGGACGGAGCGATCTCCACGCGGATCCGCACCCCGTTCCCGGTCGGCACGCTCGTCGTGAACGCGAGCGGCGCGTTCATCCTCGGGGTGCTCTGGGGCGCCCACCTGGCTCCCGACGCGCTGCTGCTCGCCGGCACCGCGACGATCGGCTCATACACGACCTTCTCCACCTGGATGCTGGAGACCCAGCGGCTCGCCGAGGACGGGCTGCTGCGCAGTGCGACGGTCAACCTGCTTCTGAGCCTGGCGCTCGGGCTCGCCTTCGCGGCGCTCGGGCACTGGCTCGGGGGGCTCTGAGGCGCTGCGGTGGCGGCCCGCACACCGGACCGCCGCCCGCAGCCTCACGATCAGCAGACGACCTGCAGGTCGAAGCCGCCGGCGAAGCCGGCCGGCGCGCTCACTTCGACCGCGGCGCTGTTGGTCTTGTTCACGCCCACGCCCAGCTGGCCCGTCGTGAGGGCTCCGCCCTGCGGAGAGGCCGTGAACGAGCACTTGCTCAGGTTCATCTTCCCGAACGTCACCGTGAAGACGGTCCCGGACGCGCTGACCGCCGTCGCGCCGCGCGTGCTTTCGAGCTTCGGCCCGGGCGCGACGTCCGCGAACATCAGCTGTTCGGCGGTGATGTAATGGCTCGGCGCCTGGCCGCCCAGCTTTTCGGAGTCCTGCGCCGGCTTCGCGGCGAGCTGGAATTCGCTGGCCTGCTTGCCCTGCAGGAAGTTCGCGTTCAGCCCGGTCGCGACCCCGTGAGCGTTCGTCGTGAACGGGGCGCCATTCGGGTTGCCGAGCTGGATCGTGCCGCCCGTCGCGCCACCGCTGTGGAATTCGAACGCGAGGCCGCTCGCGCCATTGACGCCGGACAGGCAGGCGCCGCCAGGCGCGGCCCGGCAGACCAGACGCGCAGCGCCTCCATTGCCATGATTCTTGATCCTGACCGCCCAGCCACCCGTCGTGGCGAACAGGCCGGTCGTCCGTGAGAAGGATCCAAACGGCGGATTGTGGATCCCACCCCTCAGCGCACCTCGAAACGAGCTCGAGCGCGCGATGCGCACATCATGCCCGGACCATCCTCCCGACGCGAGCGCGACCGGCGCCACCGTGATCGCGATCGCGGCACCCGCGAGCGCCGCAGCGCGGCCACCGCGCAGCCACGCGGCCCGGCCCCGGCCTTCGAGCGGCGCCCTGTCGCGCACCTCGTCCTGCTGTCTTGCGGCACGGCTTCGATGCCCTACGAGCTTCATGGCTCATCCTCCTGGGTCGGCGCTTAATATGTATGCCTGCCCTACGCCAAGCGCGCCGCGAGCCGTCCATCCGGTGGCCCGGGGCGCCGGCGCATTGGGATTCAGTCCCTGAACGCGCGAGCGCGGCCAAAGTCGCGGACGGGCGCCGCGGGCGTCGCCGTACGCACACCAACCGGCCACAGGCTAAGATGAGCGCCTGTGCGGATGTAGCTCAGTTGGCTAGAGCGTCTGCTTGCCATGCAGAAGGTCGAGGGTTCGAGTCCCTTCATCCGCTTTTGCAAGCCCTGCTAATCACGGGGTTTTTTGCGTTCTGGGGCCTCGACGAGACGTGCGACGGGCGTCGCGGGTACCGGCTGTGGGCACCAACTTGGGTCGAAATGGTGACGCTATAGCCAACAAGGCGACACCCGAGATGGTTCGGTGGAGTTGGGGCGCGATGCGGCCCAACGTGTCCAGGTGCGGCGTTGCATGACGCGGCAGGCGCGCTTGCGTCTGCGTCGTCATATGTACGGTCCGCATGATTCAGTCGGGATCGGCTGCGAACGCGGCCTGCGTGGTCACGGCCTCAGGAGAAGGCTCGTCCGTCTTTTCAACCGCGACGTCACTGGGCGTCTCCGCGCGGTCAAACACCATCCCCAGTCCTGACAAGAACATCAAGGCTGCCACTGCGCCCGGGAAGACTGGTGACGCCCTGCAGGCCCTCGCGTGCTCCGGGCTGGGAGAGGGCGCGTTGGTCGGCGGCTTCGCGGAGCAGCTGCGAAAAGCGCCGCTCATCCTTGGCGACGGCGCGGAGCCTGCTCAGGCGCTCCTTGAGCGCTTGCACGCTTGCGAAGCTCACGCGGCGCGGCGAGGTGTCCGGGATCGCATTCAGGAGGCCCTTGCCGATCCAGCTGCGGACGGTGGGGCGGCTGATGTCGAGTTCGTCCGCGGCCTCGGGGATCGTAAGCGCGGGCGCGTCCGTCTGGACCACCTGCTTTGCCTGGGCGAGCGCGCGTTCTGCGACGGCGAGGTTCCCGCCGGCAAGCGCCTCACCTGCGCGTGTGATCGTGTCATCAAGCGTGACGAAGCTCGCGATCAGCTGCCGGTGCTCGCTCTTGGTCGTGCGGATACCATAGCAGCCGCTTTCCAAAACACGCAAGAAAAGGAAGGGATGCTCAAGCACGGCTCGCGCCATCTCTGCGCACATCGCCAGCCGGGTGCAAATGTTTGGCCGGTCTGGGCTGCTCGCGGTAAATGACTGCGATGCGTAGCCACTCGCCATCCGTCAGCCCCGGAGCACAGCAGCTGGCCTTCTCCGACCCCGCCCCCGACCGGGAGGCTGGCCCGGCTACGGGAGCCACACTCAACGAGCTGATGACCGCCGACCAGGTCGCCGAGCTACTCCTGATGCCGGCCTCCACCGTGAAGGACTACGCGCGCCGCGACACCTTGCCGTCGATCAAGCTGGGCAAGCACCGCCGCTTCGTCCGCTCGCAGGTTCAGGCAACGCTCGACGCGCTCGCAGGTTCCTCGCGCTAATGCTACGTACGCTTGTACCGGCTCAGGCCGCCGCCAGCGCCTCGGAAAGCGCCTCGGGGCCGACGACGACGTGCTCTGGAACGGTGATGTTGATGGCGTGGTCGCGCTCGAGCAGCCACTTGGCGTTGATGATCGTGACGCCGATCACCTCTCCGTGATCGTTGAAGCGCAGTACGTGCCCCTCGGGCGTCTCCTCGCTATGGGTGGCAGCCTGGCGCTCGCCGATGTGCAGGTAGAGGACGTCGCCGCGCTCGTCGTAGGTGGCGTGGTCGAAGGTCAGGCTGCCAATCGTCACGGTCATTGGGCTGTCCATCCGGGAGGGTCTTTGCGGTTGGCGTACGCAGTCACGATGCGCGCCGGCGTCTCGTCGAAGTCTACGACGGCGAACAGCCAGCGGCTGGGTCCGACGTTGCTGCTGTAGTAGCGCTCCCGGCCAGGGCGAGGGTCGGCGCGGTGGTGACCGGGTGAGCGGACGGTTGCGACGATCTCATCCCGATAGAGAGCCAGCTCTGGATGCTCATGGAG
>DAHVAB010000250.1 GCA_027314825.1 Solirubrobacterales bacterium | reverse complement strand
ATCTTCACCGCGCCGGCCTGCATCCCGCGACGATCGGCGACCTCGCCGGCGGGAAAGCCGAGCACGTAGCGCTCGAAGAGGATCTGACGCTCCCGCGCCGTGAGCGGCCCCAGCAGCATGCACACCGCTTCCCCCTGCTCTGCCGGCGTGGGCAAGCTTGGCAGAGCCGTCTCCGGCAGCTGCTCGGGCTCTGTGAGATGCTCGCGCGCGGCGCGGCGCATCTGCGCACGGCAGAAGTCGGTGACCGCCCAGTCCACGTTCTGCGCGATCACCGCAGCTTCGGGCGCTCCGCCGAAGTCCGGGCTGCGGCGACGCGCGATCACGAGGCGCTCCAGCACCGCCGAGACTATGTCCTCCCGGTCGACGGGCTGCAGGCGCATGACCGCCGTGCGGCGGCGAACCAAGCGCCGTATGAGCGTCAGGTCGGATACTTGTGTCAGCGGCACCAACATTCGAAGCTGCGTTGGTGCCCGCACCTGCGCCTGCTTGCAGGCTACTGCCGGCGCTGGCCCGCCATCCCGCGCCGCGACGCACGCCGGAACGGATCTCGGACCTCTCTCCCCTGGACCCATGCGAGGCATCTTTGCGCGATTGGCGCTTGCTGACTAGTCGCATTTAGAAACCTCTAAACGTGAGTAGCTTCTTGGTACGCGGCTGTCTGGCTGGCTCCGCCCGGGCCGGCGGCGTTCGCGCGAGCCGTCCCGAGCGGCCGGGATGATCGCAGTTGGGAAGCGAGCGTGGCACGCGGAGGACGACCAAAGGCCATGCGCCGGAGCTAAGCGACCAGCGTCGCGCGCACGAGCGGCAGCGCGGCCTGCCGCTCGTCGGCGGTCAGCACCGTGAGGCCATGGGCGAGCGCGGTGGCGGCGATCCAAATGTCATTGTCCACCAGAACCGTCATTCACGCCACGGGTCGACGGTCGCCGCCTCATCCTCCCGGCGCTGCTCGAGCAGCTCATCGAGCCAGCCGGGGTCGACGGGCGTGACCGCGATCAGCTCCGCGAGCTCCGCCAGCATCGCGGGCTCAGGGGCGGCGGGCAGCGGCCCGAGCTCGGCGGCGGGGCGCCCGTTCACGGTGACCGTGAAATGCTCGCCGTGCTCGGCGCGGCGCACCACTTCACTGCTGCGGTTGCGAAGATCCCGAAGCTGGATCGTGGTCGCCATGAGCTCACTGTAGCCGATCCGCTACCGCGCCCGACCGCCCGCGCGGCGATCGCACGAGCCGGCCCGGCGAGCATCCTCAGCGGGATGCGCGCAGAGATGGTCGCGGCCACGATTGCCTACCGGTGCCGCCCGCGAGCAGAGCGGCGGCCGGCAGGCCGCCGTGCAGCGCGGTGGAGCGGCACGCCCGGCCTGCCGAAGGGCCGCACCGGCACCGGCAACGGGGAGACGCCGACTTCCCGCATGCCTCCGCGCTGCGGATCGGGCGGGAGGCCGCGAGCGTGCCCGCGCCGGCGCCACAGCTTCCCAGACTTCAGCGGCGTCTCGTGGCAGATCCGCACGATAGTCATCGTCCCCTGCGGCACCCGCACGCGTCGCCCGGCGTTGCCGCCGAGGATCCCGCCGACGGCGTAGCGCAGCTGGGCGTGGCTGAGCGGGACATGGCTTGTGACGAAGATGCGCCGCGGCCGGAACGGGGCGGCCTGAGGGCCGCAGGTGATGCCGCCGAAGCTGCGCCGCGCACGGCCGCCGCTCAGCTGGTAGACGTAGCGCGGCTTGGCAGAGCAGTCGTGGTGGTAGCAGCCGACGTAGCCGAGCGCGATCTCGCCGGAACCCTGCGGGGAGGGGACCTTCGCGATCCGCTTCGCCGTCACCCCGCCGCCGAGATTTATCACCCCGAGCGCCGCGCCGGCCGCGAGCGCGCTGCCGGAGAGCGCGAGCGCGCAGGCAACGCCGATCAGGCCGATCCTCGCCGTCCGACGGCGAGCCAGGCCGCGGCGATGGTCGCGCCGGATCGCGCCGGCGAGATCGGCTCTGAGCGCCGCAAGGTCCGCCGGCATATCGCCGGGGCGAGCGCGCGGGTGCTCCTCGTGCGGGCCGGCGCCGAGGGCCTGATCGCCCGGATGCTCGAAGCGGCGACGGCGCAGCCGGCTCACCTGGCGGCCCCCCTCTCCAGGGCGGCGCGCAGAGCCGAGAGCCCTCTGAAGACGCGGGTGCGTGCCGTGGCGGGCGTGCAGTCCAGCGCGAGCGCGACATCCTCGTAGCTGCGCTCGTCGAAGATCCGGTAGCCGATCGCGCGGCGCTGATCCTCTGAGAGCGTCTGGAAGGCCTCCCTGACCGCGCCGGTCAGCCGATCGGCGTCGATCCGGGCGAGCGCCCGCTCGATGCCGCCATCCTCGTCCTGGCCGATCGCCATCCCGAGCCGCCGCCGTCCGGCCGTCTCGACGCGCCCGCGACGGTGGTGGTGGCCGACCAGGTGGCGGGCGATCCCATACAGCCAGGCGCCGCCCGCATGCGGCTCGCTCCCCTTGAAGCTCCTGCGAGAGCGCCACGCCTGAGCGAACGTCTCGGCGAGCAGATCCTGAGCGCTGGCCGCGTCACGCGTGCGGCTGTAGAGCCACTGACGCAGCGTGGCCGCATGGCGATCGAAGAGCGCTTCGAAGGCGGCAGGGTCGCTGCGAGCGGCGAGGATCAGCTCGGTGTCGCTGCGAGTGGAGTACGGCTGCTCTGGACCCATCGTAGGTTAGATGCCCGCGGCCGCGGAAACGTTCCCAGATCGGGCGGCGCGGGGCGCGTCTCAGGGTCCGCTCCCGCCGCCCGCAGGGCCGGGTAGAAGGCCCGTGAGCGCGCCGGCCGGCTCACGCTCGCCACAGCGCCTCGATAGGAGCCTGCCAGAGACGGGCGCCGAGCGGCGTCGTGCTGCGAGCGCCACACAGCACGAGGCCGGCTGTGAACCGCTCGCCCGCCAGCTCCTGCATCTTTCGCAGGCCGCGCAGGTCTGCCCGTCCGATGCCGGCGCCCGCCTTGATCTCGATGGCGACCAGACGGCCGCGGCGGTCCTCCAGCAGGATGTCGACCTCGGCGCCGTCCCTGCTGCGCCAGTGGCGCATCGACGGGGCCGCCTCGGTGTGAGGCAACAGTCGTGCAAGCTCCATCGCGACGAAGGACTCATAGGCCCGTCCGGTGACCGTATCCTCGGAGGCGACGCGCTCGGCGTCCGCGTCGAGCAGGTGGCACAGCAGGGCGGAGTCCTCGACGAAGATGCGCGGAGCGCGCACCGCGCGACCGGCGATGCCGGGGGCCCAGGCCGGGACGCTGACGATCAGATGAAGCAGCTCGAGCAGGCGCACGTAGGTCCGGATCGTCTTCTCGTCGACGGCGAGCGCCTGAGCGACCGGACGCAGCGCGATCGTGGAGCCGGAGCCGGCCGCCAGGTGGGCCAGCAGCACGGGCAGCAGATCGGGGCGACGGATGCCGATCAGATCGGGGACGTCTCTGGCGATGAGGCCGGCGATGTAGTCGGCGATCCACGCCCTGCGCCGCCGTGGGGAGCGAGCGACCGCCGCCGGAAAGCCGCCCGCCACGATGCGCTCCGCGTGGGCGCTGCGACCGACGGCCTCCGCCTCGACATACGGCGGACCGGCGCCTTCGAAGAGCTGGTCGAGCCAGGCCGGCACGGGCCTGCGCGCCATCTCCGCCTGAGTGAAGGGTCGCAGCGGCACCCGCTCCACGCGGCCCACGAGCGAGTCGCCGACCCGCGGCGCATGCAACAGGCTGGCCGAGCCGGTCACCAGGAAGCGCCCCGGCCGCGGGTCGCGGTCGACCTCGGCCTTCAGCGCGAGCACGAGCTCGGGCGCACGCTGAAGCTCATCCACGAATGCGCGCTCGCCCAGTCCGGCGACGAACCCGTCCGGGTCGGACCTCGCAGCCACCCTCACGGCCTGGTCATCGAGCGTGACCTGGCGCATCCGCCGCTCCGCCGCGATGCCCGCGCAGAGCGTGGACTTGCCGGCCTGGCGCGGCCCCTCCACGGCCACGATGCGCGTGTCGCCAAGCGCCTCGACGGTACGCGCCACGGCGTGGCGCGGCAGATACCTCGCTCGCACCATCGTCCGATCATACCGGCCGATCCGGATCCGTAGATCG
>DAHVAB010000024.1 GCA_027314825.1 Solirubrobacterales bacterium | reverse complement strand
GCGGCCCTGCCGCCCGCGCCGCATGCGGCGCGGGCCTCTTACAGCCCATAGGAGCGACCGATCACGTCGAGCATGATCTCGTCGGTGCCCGCGCCGATCCGGTTGAGGCGCATGTCGCGCCAGACCCGCTCGACCCCGTACTCGCGCATGTAGCCGGCGCCGCCATGGATCTGGATGCACTCGTCCGCGACTTCGACGGCGATCCGGGAGGCGTGGAGCTTTGCCATCGAGATCTCGCGGACCGGGTACTCGCCGTTGTTGAAGCGCCACGCGGTGACGTAGACCATCTGCCGTGCCGACTCGATCTTCGTGGCCATCTCGGCGAACTTGTGGCGGATCACCTGGAAGTGGCCGATCGAGCGGCCGAACGCCTTGCGCTCGTTGGCGTATTGGAGCGTGCGCTCGAAGCACTTCTGGGCGCCCGCCACGCACCCGGCCGCGCCGATCAGCCGCTCGCCCTGAAGCTCCCACATGATGTGGTAGAAGCCCTTTCCGACCTGGCCGAGGACCGCGGAGGCGGGCACGCGCACGTCCTGGAAGGCGAGAAGCGCGGTGTCGGAGGCGTGCATCCCGAGCTTCTCCAGGCGCTTCTCCCTGATGACGCCGGGGGCGTCCATTGGCACCAGGAACAGGGTGAAGCCGTCGTAGCCGGCGTCGGTGTCGGTCTTGGTGACCAGGACGATCACGTCGGCGCGGTGGCCGTTCGTGATGTAGGTCTTCGAGCCGTTGATCACGTACTCATCGCCGTCCTTCACGGCACGGGTCTTGATGCCCGAGACGTCGGAGCCGGCGTCCGGCTCGGTGATGCCCAGGCAGAGGATCTTCTCGCCCTTGATCGCGGGCACGACCCACTCCTGCTTCTGCTCCTCGGTGCCGAAGGCGAGGATCGGCGGCATCGCCATGTCGGTGTGGACGGCCAGCCCCATCGCCAGCCCGCCCGAGTTGGCGTTGACGATCTCCTCGGCGAGCACGAGGCTCGTGTAGTAGTCGCCGCCCTGGCCGCCATAGGCCTCCGGCTTGTCGAGGCCGAGGAAGCCGAGCTCGCCCATCCGCCGGAAGACCGAGTCGGGGAACGTCGTCTCCTCCCACTCCTCCGCATGGGGCGCGAGCTCCTTGGCGGCGAAGTTGCGGATCGACTCTCTGAGCTGTTCGTGCTCGTCGGTGAAGATGAAGTGCTTTCTCCTGGCCTCATGGTCCGGCTTCACGACGTTGCTCTGGGCGGTTGCCATCGCGGCGACTCCTTCTCTCGGGCGTGATCTGGCGGGTGTGTGCGTGAAAAGTAAACAGTAGGACTGCTTACTCTGCGCGGGTGGGGTGGGCCGAGCCGGGCGCAGGCGCGAGCTGGAGGCGGAGGCGGTCTCGGACCTTGGGTACAATCCCTTCGGCATATCGAGTACGATCCCTTCGTCGGAGCGAGTACGATCCCTTCGGCGAGCTGGGCACGATCTGATCGGGGCGGCATCCCCAGAGGTGGACGCAGCGATGGCGGGCGCTCTTCGCGAACGAGTGGTGGACGGGCTGGTGCGGGATCGTCTGCGCACCCATGGAGCGGTGCTGCTCACCGGGCCGAAGGCTGTCGGCAAGACGACCACGGCACGCGGGTTCGCGGCCTCGGAGGTGCGCCTGGACCAAGACCGCGCTGCGCTGACGGCGGCGCGGACCGATCCGCGTCTGGTGCTCGACGGCGATTCACCGCGGCTCATCGACGAGTATCAGCTCGCCGAGGGGATCTGGGACGCGGTTCGTGGACGCGTGGACGATCTGGGTGGCAAGGGGCTGTTCCTGCTGACCGGCTCCTCGACGCCTGAGCATGAGGCGAGGAGCCATACCGGCGCGGGTCGGATCGCTCCGGTGCCGATGCGCACGATGACCTTCTTCGAGCGCGGGCTCTCCAGCGGCGGCGTGTCGGTCGGAGGGCTGCTGAGCGGCGCTCCGCTCGAAGCGGTCGGGCACCGGATCGGCGTGTCCGACGCGATCGAGGCGCTGGCCGTCGGCGGCTGGCCCGGGGATCTGGACCTCGCACCGGCCGACGCGATCGATGCGAACGTCGACTATCTCGACGTGATCGTGCATGCCGACCTCAGCCGTGTCGATGGAGTCGCGCGCGATCCCGACGGCGTCCGCCGACTGCTCTCTGCCTACGCCCGCAACGTGGGCAGCGATGCCAGCCTGCGCACGATCGCTCGCGCGGACGAGCAGCCGCTCGCGGAGTCCACGCTCCACGGCTACCTGCGCGTGCTCCGGCGCCTCTTCCTGATCGAGGACCAGGAGAGCTGGAAGCCGGCGCTGCGCTCGCGCGTGCGCGTCGCCGCCACCCCGAAGCGCCATCTGGCCGATCCCTCGCTCGCGGTCGCTGCGCTGGGAGCCACGCCCACGCGCCTGCTCGGCGCTGAGATAGAGCTCGCCGGGCTGCTGTTCGAGTCGCAGGTGATCCACGATCTGCGCGTATACGCACAGCCGCACCGTGGGATCGTCCGCTTCTACCGCGACAACAAGGGGCTGGAGGTCGACGCGATCGTCGAGCGGCCGGACGGCCGGTGGATCGCGGCGGAGGTCAAGCTCGGACACAACCGGGTCGATGAGGGCGCGCGGAGCCTGCTCGCGTTGCACGCCAAGCTCTCGCCGGAGGTCAACGCCGCCTGCGGCGGCCTGCTCGTCATAGTCGCGGACAGCCCCACCTATCGTCGTGAGGACGGGGTGCTCGTCACTTCGATCGCGGCCCTTGGACCGTGATGCCAGGAACTCGGCCACGTGGACCGTGGTCGACCTCGACGACTCGGCGGCGCCGCGCGAGATGGTGGACGGCCTCTGCTGCGCGGCCGCGGGCGAGCCGGTCGGCCGGCATGCCGCTGCGCCTGCAGGCACGCTGCGCCTGCAGGCACGCTGCGCCTGCAGGTAGCATCTATCGGAATGCGCGGCGGCCGGTCGCGTTCTGACCCCCAGGAGGAGGCGAGCGTGTCGCGCTCATACGGTCTTCGCAGTGGACGGCTCGCCGCCCTTGCCGCATCTCTCGCTCTTGCAGCTCTCTGCGCCCTGGTTGCGTTGCCGGCCTCGGCGGCCACCGCGACGCCATCGCCGGTCGGCCCGCCCGAATCGGCCGGGTCGCCGCCGGCCAGCCTGCCGCCGGAACTGCTCGCGCTGGAGCAGAAGATGCAGGAACTGCATCTGAGCAGCGCGAAGGTGTCCTTCCATCGGACGCTGAGGATCACGCCGCTGCTCGCGCACGGAGCACACGTGCGGACGCTCGCCGGCGCGAGCGGCGTCGCGGAAGTCGACTACGCCCGCCATGTGGCACGACTCCGCGAGCGTGCCGGTCGCGCGCACGTCGAAGCTCGCCTCATCGGCAACACGCTCTACGCGCGCATCCCCGCACTGACCCGCAGGGACGGGGGCAGGCCGTGGGTGAGGGCCGTTGTGCCGAAGCACCTGCCCGAACCGCTCAACCTCGGCCCGAAGCTGCTGGACGCCAGCCCGAGCTTCGCCCTTCTGCGCAACGATCTCGCCGGCGCGGTCTCGGTCAGCCAGGACGGCGCGGCCACCGTCCAGGGCAAGCAGACGATTCAGTTCACCGCGACGTTCAAGGGGCCCGGCCGCACCGCGATCGGCGGCCCGCAGCCTCGCCGGATCCCCGAAACCGGGACGCTGCAGCTCTTCGTCGAACCGGGCGGCCTGCCGATCGAGACGATCGGCACCGTCACCGACGGCCTGACCATCATGAGCACCACGAGCACGCTGGACGGCGTCAACATGCCGGTGCTCGTCAAGGCGCCGCCCGCCAGGCTCACGATCGGACAGCGCGCGCTGAGACGGCTGGAGCGGCGCATCGCCAGGCGCCAAGCGCGTCGCATACGCAGGTGTCTCAGAAGGGTCACGCGAGAAGGCGGGCGTCGCGGCGAGCATGGGCGCCGCTTGCGCAAGCGGCTGCAAGGCTGCTTCGACGCCGGTCACAGCGCGCACGGCGAAGCGTCCGGCAAGCTGGTGATCAAGGGATGAGGCGGCTCCTCCAGGGACCGGGTAACGGGCGGATGCTCCGAGGCTCGCGTATCGGGCGGCTCCTCCAGGGCCCGGGTATCGGGCGGCTGCTCGCGAGCGCCGCGCTCGCGCTCGCGCTCTCGCCGGCCGCGGCCGTCGCCTCCACGCCACCGGCCAGCGTGCCACCGGCCAGCGTGCCACCGGCGAGCCCGCCGCCGGAACTGGTCGCCTTCGAGCGCCAGGCGGAAGCGCTGCACGTGAACAGCGTCAGCTTCTCCGCGCTCTACGAAGTCTCGCTGAGCCTTCCCAGCGCGAAAGGGTTCTCCTTCACCCTGCCGATCGAGGGCACCGGCGAGATGAGCCTCTCCTCGCAAGAGGGCTTCGTGAAGGCGGGCATCTTCGGCCAGGATGCCGAAGCGAGGATCGTCGGGCACACGACCTACGTCCGCAGGCGGGGCGCCAGCGAACCCGTCGAAGGCCGCCCGTGGGTGCGCGAAACGCACCGCGGGAGCGCTGCGAGCATCGACCCGCTCACCCTGGGCAGCGGCGTCGCGAGCGCCACCACGAAGGGGCAGTCCCCCGAAGCATCCGCCGCCGGCACGTTCGCCGGGCTGGTCGGCCTTCTCGATAAGGCCACCGCCGTCACCGAGGTCGGCCCGGAGATCGTCAACGGCAGCCAGGCGACCGAGTTCGCCGCCACGCTGGCCCCCAGCACGCTGTTCGCCGGCCTCTCGACGGAACTGCGTGCGCACATGAAGAAGCTGGGCAAGCTGACAGCGCAGCTCTACGTCTTCTTCGCCCCGGACGGCCTGCCGGTCCGCACGAGCTGGACGGTGGGGGCCGGAGCGATCCGCATCACCGCGTCGATCGACATCCTCGCCACCGAAGTGCCGGTCAGCGTGAAGGCGCCGCCCGCCGATCGGACGATCGGCGCGGCCCGGTACAAGAGGCTCGAAGCGGCCAAGAAGCGGCGTGAAGCGGCGCAGCGGCGGCGCGTACAGGCGTGCTTGAAGAGCGAGCGGCTGCAGCGGCGCCGCGGGCACCGCTCCACCTCCAGGCGGCCCGCCGGGTGTCTGGGCGCGATCGTCCTGCGGCATCGCCCGCGGCGAGCGCATGTGACCAGGTTCCCTGCGACCGGGGGGGCTAGACATATTTATGTCGCGCTGCTACGCTCGTTGCGTGAGGACCACGGTGCGTCTCAACGACGATCTGCTCGTGGCGGCCAAGCAGCGAGCGGCCGCTGAGAACACCACGCTGACGGCTCTGATCGAAGACTCCCTGCGGCAGACTCTCTCACGGCGTCCACCTGCCGGCGTTCGGCGCTTCGAGCTGCACCCGTTCGACGATGCGAGGACCCGCGCCGGCGTCGACCTGGACGACTCGGCTGCGCTGCGTGAGCTGATGGACGGCCTGCGCTGATCCTGCTCGACGTCAACGTCCTCGTCCATGCCCACCGCGGCGGCACCCCCGAGAACGATCGGATCGGGGCGTGGCTGCAGGAGACCGTCAACGGCGACGCCGCGTTCGGCATCTGCACGCTCGTGCTGAGCGGGATGCTGCGCGTCGTCACCCACCCGCGAATCTTCGAGCGCCCGACGCCCGCCGGTGAGGCGATCGCCTTCGCACGGTCGCTGGCCGCGGCACCCAACTGCGTCGTCCTCTCGCCCGGCCCGCGTCACTGGGAGATCTTCACCGGTCTCTGCGAGGCGACCGGCGCCACGGGCAACGCGATCCCCGACGCCTACTTGGCGGCGCTGGCGATCGAGTCGGGCAGCGAATGGATCACGACCGACGGCGGCTTCGCCCGCTATCAGGGCCTTCGCTGGCGGCATCCGCTGCGCTGAGCGCGAACGTGTCGGCGTCTGGGCGGCTTGCCGCTCAGGTGCCAAGTGGCATCAATCGGAATTCGCGGCCGCCGGCCCCGAGCGTCACGCCATCGCCGGTGCGCGACGCGCGAAGCGCCTCAAAGTAAGCAGTAGCGCTGCGTACTTCGCGCCACGCGGCCCATCCGGCTAGGATGTCCGCCGTGGCCGAGCCCCAGCCCCCCGCGCAGCAGCCCCCCGCCGGCGAGCAGCCCGCCAAGCAGCACGTCCTCTACACGGTCAAGGACGGCATCGCCGCGATCACGCTGAACGATCCGGATACGCGCAACTCGCTCTCGGTGGAGATGCTGGTCGGCCTGCGGGACGCGCTGCAGCGGGCCAGGGCGGATGGAGAGGTCCGCTGCGTGGTGATCGCCTCCTCGCACGAGAAAGTGTTCTCCTCCGGGGCGAACCTGGGCGGCTTCGCCGGCGAGGTACCGCTTGTTCACAAGCACTTCGGCACCGAGATGCTGGCCGACCTCTTCAAGCTGATCGGCTCGCTCGGGAAGCCCACGATCTGCGCGGCCGGCGGGCACGTGCTCGCGGGCGCGCTCGGGCTCGCGCTCGCCTGCGATCTGATCGTCGCATCCGAGGATGCGACCTTCGGCACGCCGGAGATCAACGTCGGCGTCTTCCCGTTCATGATCATGGCGCTGATCTACCGCAACGTGCCGCGCAAGAAGGCCAACGAGATGCTGCTGCTCGGCGAGCGGATGGACGCCCGTCAGGCGCTCGAGGCCGGGATCGTCAACAAGGTCGTCCCCCGGGCCGACTTCGACGCCGCCGTCTCGGAGTGGGCCGCCAAGCTGGCCGGGAAGTCGCCGGTGATCATGCGCCTCGGCAAGGAGGCGATGCGCCGCCAGCTGGACATGCCGCTGGATGACGCGCTCGACTACCTGCGCGGCCAGCTCTCGCTCGCGATCTCCACCGAGGACGTGCTCGAGGGAGTCACCGCCTTCTTCCAGAAGCGAGAGCCGGAATGGAAGGGCCGGTGAGCTCACTGCTGCGCCCCCTGGTCGAGGACCTGCTGGCAAGGCGCGAGCAGGTCAGGCTCGGCGGCGGGCAGGAGAAGATCGACCGCCAGCATGCCGCCGGCAAGCTGACCGCGCGCGAGCGGATCGCGCTCCTGATCGACGAGGGCACCTTCACCGAGCTCGGCATCCTCGGCCGGCCGCATACCACGCAGCGCGCGATGGAGGGGGTCGACGCGCCGGCCGACGGGGTGGTCACCGGCTATGGAAAGGTGAACGGCCGCCTGACCGCCGTCTGCGCCTACGACTTCACCGTGATGGCCGGCTCCATGGGGATGACCGGCGAGTTCAAGGTGACCCGCCTGCGCGAGCTCGCCCTGACCAAGCGGATCCCCTTCGTCTGGCTGCTCGACTCCGCCGGCGCGAGGGTGCAGGAGGCGGCCGGCGCGATGTTCGCCGGGTCGGGGCACCTCTTCCGCGAGGAGGTGATCATGAGCGGCGTCATCCCCCAGGTGGCAGCGCTCATGGGCCCCTGCGCCGCCGGCACCGCCTACATCCCGGGCCTGGCCGACTTCGTGCCGATGGTGAAGGGAAGGGGCTCGATGGCACTGGCCGGACCGCACCTGGTGAGAGCCGCGGTGGGGGAGGACGTCACACAGGAGCAGTTGGGCGGCTCGAGGGTCCACTGCCGCTCCTCGGGCGTCGGCGACATGGAAGTGGACTCCGACGAGCAGTGCATCGAGGTGGTGAAGGAGTACCTGTCATATATGCCCGAGCACTGCGAGCAGGCGCCGCCGGTCATCGACTGCGACGATCCGATCGACAGGGCGGAGGACTCGCTGCTGGAGGTGCTGCCCGAGTCCAACCGCAAGCCGTATGACATGTACGAGGTCATAGAGGCGATAGTCGATCATGGCTCCTACCTCGACATCAAGGGACGGTGGGCGAAGACGATCATCACGTGCTTCGCCCGCTTCGGCGGCCGTCCCGCCGGGATCGTCGCCAACCAGCCAAAGCAGCTGGGGGGCATTCTCGACAACGACTCGGCCGATAAGGCCGCGCGCTTCGTCAATCTCTGCAACGCGTTCGGGATTCCCCTGATCTTCCTGCAGGACGTCCCCGGCTTCATGGTGGGAACCAAGGTGGAGGCGCAGGGCATCATCAGGCACGGCGCGAAGATGCTCTACGCGGTGGCCAACGCGACCGTGCCGAAGATCACCGTCATCACCAGGAAGGCCTATGGCGCCGGCTACTACGTGATGTGCGGCAGGGCGTACGAGCCCGACCTGATCGTCGCCTGGCCGAGCGCGGAGATAAGCGTGATGGGCGCGGAGGGCGTGGTGGAGATCGCATTCCGCAAGGCGGTGGAGGCCGCGGAGGATCCCGCCGCCAAGCGGGCGGAGCTGATCGCCAACTTCAAAGAGATGTTCGACGTCTACATCGCCGCCGGCAACGACATGATCGACGACGTGATCGATCCCCGGGAGACCCGTGCGACGATCTGCAGGGGCCTGGAGATGGCGGCGGGCAAGCGGGTGGAGAGGCCGTGGAAGAGGCATGGGGTGGTGCCAGTCTGATGCTTGACGATCCCGTTGTGATCACCTGCGCGATCTCCGGCGTGATCGCGAACAGGGCGCAATGCCCGGCCATTCCATACACCCCGGAGGAGTACGGCGCCGAGGCGCGGCGGGCGGTGGAGGAGGGGGCGAGCATGATTCACATCCATGCTCGCAGGCCCGACGGCACGCCCAGCTACGAGGCGGAGGACTTCCTGGCCATCACGGAGGCGATCCGATCCGAGGCCGGCGATGTGATCGTCAACTACTCGACAGGCACCGTCGGCGTGCCCGTGGAGAAGCGCGTGGAATACCTGAGGGCCGGCCGTCCGGAAGTGGCGGCGCTGAACATGGGCTCGATGAACTATGCGAAGTACTCGGCCTCACGCAAAGACTTCGTCTTCAAGATGGTCTTCGCCAATCCCTTCGAGGAGATAATCGAGCTGCTGGAAGCGATGAACGAGCTGGGGATAAGGCCCGAGCACGAGTGCTTCGACTTCGGGCACATCGGCAGCCTCACGCCGCTGATCGACATGGGGATCCTGAAGGCCCCGCTGCACGTCGACTGCATCATGGGCGTGGTGGGAGGCGTGCCGCCCGGCGCGCGCAACCTCGCCGCGATGGTGGAGAACGTGCCGGGGCTGCGCGAGGGGGTGGGCGGCGGCCAGCGCTCCCACTGGGCCGTGATCGGGATCTCCAGGAGGCAGTGGGAGCTGATGGCCGCGGCGCTCACGCTCGGCGGGTCGATCAGGGCGGGCCTGGAGGACAACCTCTACCTGCCCGGCGGCGAGATGGCCCGCTCCAACGGCGATCTGATCGCCAAGGCCCGCCAGATGGCCGAAGACGTGGGCCGCAGGCCGGCCACCGTCAAGGAGGCGCGCGCCCTGCTGGGCGTGACGCCGCGTTGAGAGACCGCAAGGGAGCCGCATGACTCTGCCATTGGAAGACGTGAAGGTGCTCGACCTCTCCCGCCTGCTGCCCGGCGGCTTCTGCTCGCTGCTGCTGGCGGACCTCGGCGCGGAGGTGCTGAAGGTGGAGGACACGGGCGCCGGCGACTATGTGAGGTGGGCGCCCCCCTATTACGAGGGCGCCCACGAGTCGGCGCGCTCCTCCCTGTTTCTCGCGCTGAACCGGAACAAGCGCTCGATCCGCCTGGACCTCAAGAGCGAGCGGGGCTGCGAGCTGCTGCTCGCGCTGGTGGAGAGCTACGACGTGGTGCTGGAGTCCTTCCGCCCGGGCGTGCTCGACCGGCTCGGCGTGGGCTACGAGCGGATGCGCGAGGCCAACCCGGGCATCGTCTACTGCGCGATCTCGGGCTACGGCCAGGACGGGCCCAAGCGCGAGGCCGCCGGGCACGACATGAACTATCTCGGCCTGGTCGGCCTGCTCGGGCTGACCGGGGAGGCGGACGGCGCGCCCGTCCAGGCCGCGGGCCAGATCGCCGACATCGGCGGGGGCTCGCTGATGGCGGTGCTGGGGATCCTCGCGGCGCTGCGCGAGCGCGACGGCTCGCATGCGCATCCCGGCTCGGGAGAGGGCCAGGTCGTGGACGTCTCGATGGCCGACGGCGCGCTCTCCTGGCTTGCGATGGTGGTCGGGCGCCACTTCGCCGACGGGGTGACGCCGCAGCGCGGCGACCTGGAGCTGGCCGGCTCCCTCATCTGCTACCGCCCCTACGAGTGCGCGGACGGCTGGGTCAGCCTCGGCGCCCTGGAGCCGAAGTTCTGGCAGGCGTTCTGCCGTGGCGTCGGCCGCGAGGACCTGATCGAGCGGCAGTTCGAGCGGCCGGGCTCGGAGGCTCACGCCGAGGTGCAGGAGATCTTCAAGGCGCGCAGCAGGGCCGACTGGGAGGCGTTCGCAGCCGAGCACGACTGCTGCCTGGAGCCGGTGCTCGCCCTCGACGAGGCGCTCGCCTCCGACCTGGTCAGAGCCCGCGAGATGGTCGTCGCGATCGAGCAGCCGGGGGTGGAGGGGCCGGTGCGCCAGCTGGGGGTGCCGGTGAAGCTCTCGCGCACGCCGGGGCAGGCGGCGCAGCGTCCGGCCCCGGCTCTCGGCGAGCACACCGAGCAGGTGCTGCGCGAGGAGCTCGGCCTCTCCGCGGAGGAGCTGGCCGCGGCGATCTCCTCGGGCGCGGCCGCCGGCGCCGCCGCCGGGCCGGTGCACGACGGGGGTACGGCGACGTTTCGGGCATGAGCGCGGCCGGCGGCGAGGCTTCGGGCATGAGCGCGGCCGGCGGCGAGGCTTCGGGCGGGGACGAGCGCGCGCTGAAGATCAGCGAGCTGGCCGAGCGCTCCGGGGTGAGCGCGGGCACGATCAGGCACTACCTGCGCGAGGGCCTGCTCGGCGGAGAGTCGCAGATCACCCGCACGAGCCGCAACATGGCCTACTACCCGGCGTCGTTCGTCGGGCGGATCGAGCTGATCAAGCGGCTGCAGGAGGAGCGCTTCATGCCGCTGCGGCTGATCAGGGAGCTGCTGGAGGATGATCCCGCGCGCGTGGAGGCGCTGCTCGAGCTCGAGGACCGGATCATCGAGCGGGCGCTGGCCGGCGCGGAGTCGAGCCTGGTGGGAGCCGATGATCTCGTCGCCCGCTACGAGATTCCGGCCAACGTGTTGAGGCGCCTGGAGGAGATCGGGGTGATCACCGCGGAGGACCGCGGCGCCGGCGGGGAGGCCGGCTACAGCCAGGACGACGTGAAGATCATCGAGGCGATCTCCCGCTTCAGGGCCGGCGGCTACGAGGAGCAGCTCGGGTTCACGGTGTATGACACGCTGCGCTACCGGGAGGCGCTGGAGCCCCTGGTCAGAGAGGAGGTGCGCTCGCTGCTGGACAGGCTGGCCGGGGAGGTGGACGTGGAGCGGGCGCTGGAGATGATCGCCGCCGGCGTGGAGCCGCTGCGAGAGCTGATCGGCGCGGTCCACTCGAAGCTGCTGTTGGAGGAGCTGCGCCGCCATCGGCAGCGCCCCGCTCGCGCGCCCGGTGACGCGGGCGCGGTGCACCGCTATCCTTCAGATGTTGACTGACTGGTCAATCGGTCTTGCTGCGCACGCGCGCGAGCCGGCCGGAGCACGCTGACTGAGGGCAGGCAGATTATTCGATGAGGGTAGCGGCGGTCCAGCTGAGCTCATCCGGTGAGAAGGCTGCGAACATCGCTGCCGCCGACCGTCACGTCCGCGCCGCGGCCGCGGATGGCGCGCAGCTGATCCTGCTGCCGGAGAAGTGGACGGCGATGGGCCCGCCGGAGACGCTGTGGGACGCCGCCGAGGAGCTTGCCGTCGCGGGTGGTGGAGTCGATGAGGGCTTCGCCGCCGCGTCTGGACGCTCGGGCGCTGCCGCGCGGCCCGATTGCAGCGCCGCGGAGGTGCGCCCAGACGGTCCGGCCGTGGCGTGGGCGCGGAGCATCGCCGCCGAGCTCTCCGTGGACCTGGTGGCCGGCTCGATCTCCGAGCGGCGCGCGGGCGAGGATCTGCTGAGCAACACCTGCCTGCACATCGGCCCGGATGGCGAGGCGAAGGCGCTCTACCGCAAGATCCACATGTTCGACGTGGAGGTGGACGGGCGCGTCTACAGGGAGTCGGAGGCGGAGAGGCCGGGGGATGAGATCGTCGTGAGCGAGAGCGGCGTGAGCGGCGTCCCGCTGGGGCTCAGCATCTGCTACGACCTGCGATTCCCGGAGCTCTACCGGATCCTCGCCCTGCGCGGCGCGAAGATCCTGCTGGTGCCGGCCGCGTTCACGCTGCCGACGACCAGGGAGCACTGGGAGGTGCTGCTGCGCGCGCGGGCGGTGGAGAACCAGGCGTTCGTGATCGCGGCCAACCAGCATGGGCCCCACCCCGGTGGCTACCGCTCCGGCGGGCGCTCGATGATCGTCGACCCGTGGGGCGTGATGCTGGCCCAGGCGTCCGACCGCGAGTGCCACATCGTCGCCGACCTCGACCTGGATGACCTGGAGCGCGTCCGCCGCACGCTGCCCTCGCTGGCCAACCGTCGCCCGCAGGCCTACGACTGGCCCGCGCGGGGGACCGGCCGCAGCGGTGGGGTGGATGAGCCCCACGGGGTGGATGAGCCCCACGGCTCGAGGGGGCGGTCCTGATGGCCGCGGCAAAGGCGGCCGCCTCCCAGGACAGGCGCCGAGCGATCCTGGACGCCGCGGTGCGCGTCTTCGCCAACCGTGGCTTTCACGCCTGCCGGGTCTCCGACATCGCCGACGAGGCGGGGGTCGCCTACGGGCTCGTCTACCACTATTTCGGCTCCAAGGACAGCGTGCTGGACACGCTCTTCCTGGAGAGGTGGGACGTGATGCTGGCGATGATCGCCGAGGTTGACGCCACCGAGGCGCCGGCGCGGGAGAAGCTGCGTGCGATCGCCTCCTTCATCGTCGAGAGCTACCGCCACGACCCGGACCTGATGAAGGTGATCATCGTCGAGGTCACGCGCGCGGCCAACTCCTTCGGCCAGACCCATCTGGCCCGGATCCGCGAGGCGTACCGGAGGATCGGCGAGATCGTCACCAAGGCCCAGGAGAACGGCGACTTCAAGTCCGAGATCGACGCCGAGTTCGCAGCGATGGCCTTCTACGGCGCGATCGAGCAGGTGCTGACCGGTTGGATCTTCGGACTGCTGCCGATCGGGGATGAGCACTACGAGCGGGCCAAGTGGCAGGTGGTGGAGACGATCTGCGGCGGGCTGGAGGTGGGCTCCGGTCGGCCGGACGGCGTCCGCACCGATCATTAGACTCCTCCAGATGGAGAACGAGCTCGTGAAGCGGCTGATGTGGTCGGGTCTGCTCGCCGGGGTCGGCGCACTTGCGACGATCGTCTCGCAGCGGGCAGCTGCGGCCATCTGGCGTCGCGTCTTCGGCGAGGAGCCGCCGGAGTGAGCGAGGCGCAGGCAAATGGGCAGGCCGGCACGACGGCCACCGCCAACGGCGCCCAACCATGGGACGCCGCGGGCTTCGATGCGGCGGCGCAGTCGCAGGGCGCCGGGCAGAAGCGACCGGAGATCGCGGTCGGCGCGGCCTTCGCCGGCGGGTTCCTGCTCGCGCTGCTGCTGCGGCGAGCGCGATCGTGACGATGGCGGACCCGGGCTACTCAACCGGCGGCGGCCCGCAGCAGAACCTCGCGACCGCGATCGCGGAGGTCTCTGAGCGCGCCTCGACCCTGGTCCGCGAGGAGATCGAGCTGGCCAAGGCGGAGATCGCCGAGAAGGGCAAGCGGCTGGCGCGGGGAGCCGTCGTCGGCGCCGCCGCCGGCGTGTTCATGCTGACCGCCCTCTTCTTCGTGCTCGTCGGCTGCGCCTGGCTGCTGTATTACGAGCTGCCGATCGGCAACCAGTTCACCTACTTCTACGGCTTCTTCGCGATGGCGATCATCCTGATCGTGCTCGGCGTGATCGCCGGCCTGATCGCCGCCAAGGCAGTCAAGTCGGGCGCCCCCCCGACGCCCACGATGGCGATCGACGAGGCGCGCAAGATACGTGAGAGCGTCAGCAGCAGCACCGCATCCGTCGCGGGCGGCGCCAGCTACGCCATGGGCGCCCCATCGGCGGTCGGCGCGGCGACGG
>DAHVAB010000249.1 GCA_027314825.1 Solirubrobacterales bacterium | reverse complement strand
ACCGCCCGCACACGCCACCACGGCGCAGCCGAGCGCCACACACGCCACCACGGCGCAGCCGAGCGCCACACACGCCACCACGACGCAGCCGAGCGCCGCACACGCCACCACGGCGCAGCCGATCGCTGCACACGCCACCACGGCGCAGCCGATCGCTGCACACGCCACCACGGCGCAGCCGGACGCCGCACACGCCACCACGGCGCAGCCGATCGCCGCACACGTCCCCCGGTGCGAGCGCCCCGGGCGTGCCGCCTCGATGCTGCTGGCCGGCGCGCTCACCGTCTCGCCTGAGCCGGGAACGCTCGACGCCACCCCTCAGACGCAGATCAGCATGCTCGGGGTCTCGGCGAGCAGGATCCTTCACGTGCGGGTGCTCGGCTCGCGCTCCGGCGTGCATCGAGGCCGCCTGGAGTCCTACTCGCAGGGCGACGGCGCGAGCTACGTGCCCAGTCGCCCCTTCCAGGAAGGCGAGCGGGTCACGGTGAGCGTGGCTCTGCGCGAGGGTGCTGGCCGCCGCCGGGTCTCCTGGCGGTTCTGGATCGACTACAGGGCCGGCCTCGGCCCGGCCTACCTGAAGCGCCGCAGGCACCGCGCCCCCCCGGCGGCGCGGGCCGAAGGCGAGCCGGTGCAGCGCTTCCGCTCCGCGCCGCAGCTGCGGCCGCCCATCCTCACCGTGACGGTGCGCAGCCGCCACCCGCAGCCCGGATACCTGTTCATGTCACCGTTCTCAGCCGGGCAGGCCGGGCCGATGATCGTCAACGACAGCGGCCAGCTCGTCTGGTTCGACCCTGTCAACGTGGGAGCGTTGGCGGCCACCAAGGCGACCAACCTGCAGGTGCAGCGCTACGAAGGACAGCCCGTGCTGACATGGTGGGAGGACCCGCTGCGGGCGCCCGGCCGCAGTCGCCGCGAACCGCAGGACGTCATCTACGACTCCTCCTACCAACAGGTCGCGGCCGTACACGCGGGCAACGGGCTGACGGCGAGCGTGCACGAGCTCCAGATCACTCCCCGGGGCACCGCCCTGATCCCGGTCACAGGCGATATCCGCTGCAACCTGGAAAGCGTGGGCGGCACGCGCACCGGCTCTATCTGGGACAGCGCGATCCAGGAAATCGACATCAGGACCGGCCTGGTCCGCTGGGAATGGAACAGCCTCGACCACGTCAGCATGAAGGAAGCGTATGACTCCGCCAGGGTCGCATCGGCCGGCTACCCGTTCGACTACTTTCACCTTAACTCGATCCAGGCGATCGCGGGCGACAGCCTGCTGATCTCGGCGCGGAACACCTGGGCAATGTACGACCTCTCGCGGCGCACCGGACGGATCCGCTGGCGGCTGGGCGGCAAGCACAGCAGCTTCAGGATGCTGCCCGGCACCCGCACCGCCTGGCAGCACGACGCCCGCGAGCTGACTCCGTCGCCAGGCAGGGGCAAGATGCTGATAAGCGTCTTCGACGACGGCGCCGTCCCGAAGGTGCACGACCAGTCGCGCGCCCTGCTGGAGGTGCTGAGCCTTCGCAATCGCACCGCCCGCCTGAAGCGGGTCTTCACCAACTCCCCGCCGCTGCTGGCGGGCAGTCAGGGCAGCGTGGAGGCGCTGCCGGGCGGCAACACGGTGGTCGGCTGGGGCCAGGAGCCGTGGGTCACCGAATTCGGAGCGTCCGGGCAGATCACCTTCGACGCCCACCTCCCCAGGGTCGAGCAGTCCTACCGGGCGCTGCGATACGAATGGCAGGGAACGCCGCGCACCCCGCCCAGCATCGCCGTGGAAGCGGCCGGCGCCGGCCAGCTCGCGGTCTACGCGAGCTGGAACGGGGCGACCGACGTCGCCAGCTGGCGAGTGCTCGCAGGGCCCTCCGAAGGCGCGCTCACCCCAATCGCCACGGCTCCGCGCAGCGGCTTCGAGACGCGGATCGACATCCCATCGGGCGGCGGATCGCTCATCCAGGTGCAGGCGCTGAACGCGGCCGGGGAAGCGATCGGAGCCTCCGCCCCGCGGCAGGCCTGAGAGGCGGGCGGGAGGTCCGCCGCCGCGCGAGCAGCCCGAGCGCCGGGCGAGCGGGCCGGCGCGCCACGAAACCGGCCCGCGGACCGATCAGCCCAGGATCCTCGCCTTCTGCTCGGCGAGCTCCTCGTCTGTCAGCACGCCCTGCCTGTTCAGCTCGGCCAGCTCCTTGAGCCGGTCCATGTCCGCCGCGCTCAGACCATCGCCGCGAGCCGGCGGCGCAGCGGCTTGCTCCGGCGCAGCGGCTTGCTCCGGCGCAGCGGCTTGCTCCGGCGCAGCGGCGCCGGCCCCGGACTGCGCGGCGGCACGCCGCTTGCCGAGCGCATACGCCCCACCGCCGACGGCGGCGGCACGCAGCAGCGGCCTGCGTCTCCTCACGATCATGGCTCTACTCCTCCTCCACGCTCAGCCCGAGCGCGAGCATGATCTCCGGCGCGGCGGCGATCAGCTTCGGCCCGCCGACCTGCGGGGCGATCGCGCGCATCATGCCCGCGATGTCCTCAGCGTTAACCCCGTCGGCCAGAGCGTTGGGAACCTGCCACGCATATGAGGCCGGCGGCGCATCGAGCGCGACCAGCGCGGCGAGCTTGACGAGCGCGAACGACCTGGCATCCAGGCCGCTGTCCTCCCTGGAGGCCTCGCGCAGGCCCACCGCCCGATCGAGCACGTCCAGCTCACCCGCCGCTATGTCCTCCAGCAGATGCTGCGTATTCGGTGCGACTGCCGCCATCAGATCTCCTTCCTTGACTTGTCTGGCCACGGTGCCACCCCGGTCCCCCGTGCGAAACAGGGTGAACCCACAATCGCCGGTGCGGCCTTTCACCGTAGGAGCGATGCCGCTGTCAGCCCTGCAGAGCGGTGCACGGCTTCCGCAGCGACCGAGCCGCACGCGACCCCGGTCGCGTCAGCGACCACTCAACACCACCCGCGCGCACGCATCCCGGCAATCCCGAGCCGAGGCCCGCTGCGGCGGCCCCAGCCCGGCTTCGGTGAGAATGCGACGATGAGCGCGCCCGCCGCCGAGCAGGCCCCCGCCGACACCGCTCGCGAGCGGTGGATGGCGTGCTGCTTCGCGGTCGGCGCGGCATGCTTTCTGATCGGGCCGATCCCTTACTACACGACGCTCGTCGGCGAAGCCGCCGACTCGATCACGTTCTTCGCAGGCTCGATCCTCTTCACCGCCGGCGGCGCCCTGCAGACCTGGCTCGCCCACACCGACCGGCACCTCTCTACCCACGGCCGCAGCCTCCTGGCCGCCGCCGCGGTCCAATCGGTCGGCACGATCCTCTTCAACGTGACGACCTACCGCGCGATGCACACCGCGATCGCCAACCCGCATTACAACCGGCTCGTCTGGAGCCCCGACGCCCTCGGATCGATCTGCTTTCTGATCTCCGGCGCGATCGCCTACCGTGCCTCCCCGCGGCGCGGGCGGCTCGGCTGGCGGCCGGTGCGTACGCTGCCAGGATGGTGGGAGCCCGGCATCAACCTGATCGGATGCATACTCTTCGGTATCTCCGCGATCGCCAGCTACGTCGTCCCAGCGACCGGCTCGCCGCTCGACCTCGGCGCTGCGAGCTTCAGCACGGCCGCCGGCGCGGCCTGCTTCCTGGCCTGCGCGCTGGCCACGCTGCTCACCGGGCGCACCATGAAGTCGCCCGGCCGTCACCGGCTCGTCTGGATCGAGCACGCCCTCGCCCGCGAGATTCGTGCGCTGTGAGGTCATGTCAGGGACACCGGCGCGAGAGCGGGGCAAGTTGATCGCGGCGCCGCTACGCCTGTGGCCGCTGGCCGGGGCCTGCATCGCGCTCGCCTCCTGCGGCGGGGGCGGAGCTCCCGCCGCCACCGTTCACGCCGCGCCTGCTCCGCATCGGCCGGCATCTCTGAGGGCCAGCGACGCGGGCGCCACGGGGCACTCCAGCGGGATGCCATCGGCCACTTCGGGATCCGCTGCCGGTGCCGGTGCCGGTGCCGGTGCCGGTGGGCCGTCTCCCCGAACGGCGCGGCTGCCGCGTCCGGAGCCCCGGCCGGCGAGGCTCGCGCCGTTCGCAGGCTCCGCGGGCGCGGGCGCGGGCGCGGGC
>DAHVAB010000248.1:3800-4110 GCA_027314825.1 Solirubrobacterales bacterium | reverse complement strand
CAGACTTCGGAGCGCCGGCAAGCTCCCAGAACCGTCCTCGCGCCTTCGCATGCGCCGCCCTGATCGCGTCGATCAGCCCAGGCTCGGCCGCGAGACGGTCGATCACCCGAAACGCCGTGGAATCCGAGGCGACCGTCCCGAAGAGCTCCTGCTGGTCGCGGATCGTGCCGAGATCGGAGACGCACTCCCCGCCATCGGCAAGCATCACCGCGAGATCCAGGAGCACCCGGCCGGGATCATGGCCACGCCGCCGCTGCTTGATCGATCCCAGCCCCGAGCAGAGCGCCCGCGCGAGCCCGACCTTCTCAGC
>DAHVAB010000248.1:0-3790 GCA_027314825.1 Solirubrobacterales bacterium | reverse complement strand
ACGGTAACCGCACGTCCATCACGCATCACCCGCAAGGTGAACCTCCAAAGCTCGGGAATCAAGGATTCGACACCCAAAGAATCCCGGCTCCACCGGACGTAACCGCGCCCCCGCTCACCCCGGGGGCGCGGTGCTTACTGCACGATCTGGGCTAGACGCCCAGAGGATGGTGCAGCTCGCCCTCGTGCTGCGCGTCGAGCCGTCCTACACGCCCAGAGGATGGTGCAGCTCCCCCTCGTCCTGCGCGTCGAGCCGTCCTGGACGGTCAGACGATGCGCGTGATGAAGTGCAGCTCCCCCTCGTCCTCCGCGTCGAGTGAGAATCCGTCCGCGGTCCCGTAGGCGACGTCGATCAGGAACGCCGGCCGCTGCCAGCGCTCGTACTGCTCCGCGTCGACGTAGAAGGGCGCGCCGCCGAGCTCGCCGATCCGGATGTCGTTCGGGCCGAGCGGCACCTCCCCTTCGCGCAGGCACATCGGCACCCGGCCGACCGTGCGCCCTCCGGACTGCACGAAGGCGAGCGAGCCGTGCAGCGCCTGCAGCCGGCGCAGCCGCGCAAGCGCGGCGGCGGTCGCCGACACGGCCGACGGCGCGGCCGCGGATGCCCGCATCGGGTGCCCGGCAGGCCGCGCATGACCGTCCGCGGCCGTGGAGTGGGCGCTGCCTGCGCGCGCACGCGTGGTTGATCGATGTGCCTGGGTTGCTGGCGCTGACATCTGCTGCTCCGTCCGGTCAATGAGTGAGGGCGACGGCGTCGTGCCGTCGGGTAAGGCGCAACTGTGGCAGGCGGGCCACGCGGCGGCATCCGTGGCCGGCACCGATCGTGCTCCGTAGTTGGGGCCGGCGGGGTGCGCTGTGTGGTTGGGGCCGGCGGGGTGCGCTGTGTGGTTGGGGCCGGCGGGGTGCGCTGTGCGGTTGGGCCGGCGGGTGCGCTGTGTGGCTGGGGGCGGCGGGGTGCGCTGTGCGGTTGGGGCTGGCGGGCCGCATTACGTAGTTTTCGCATAGGCCCTGCACGTGGATTCCCCGATGCGCTCCGTCCGCCGCCCCGGTTGGATCTTCGGCCGTGAGCGCGCTTGAACTCGCACGCACCCAGTTCGGCATCACCACGATCTTCCACTTCATCTTCGTGCCGATGTCGATAGGGCTCGCCGTGTGGGTCGCCGTATGTCAGACCCTCTATCACCGCACCGGCAACGAGCTCTACCTGCGGATGACCCGCTTCTGGGGGAGGTTCCTGCTGATCTCGGTCGCGGTCGGGGTGGTGACGGGGATCGTCCAGGAGTTCCAGTTCGGGATGAACTGGTCGCAGTACTCCCGCTACGTGGGCGACGTCTTCGGGGCGCCGCTGGCGATGGAGGGGCTCGCCGCCTTCTTCCTGGAGTCAACGTTCATCGGCCTGTGGATCTTCGGCTGGGGCCGGCTCTCCCCGCGGGTGCATCTGGCGACCGCGTGGCTCGTCGCGTTCGGAACCGTGCTTTCGGCGTTCTTCATCCTGGCCGCCAACTCCTGGATGCAGCATCCCGTCGGCTACGTGGTCAACCATGCCGCCGGCCGCGCGGAACTGAGAAGCATCTGGGCGGTGCTCGGCAACCCGACGCTGTGGCTGGCCTTCCCGCACACCGTGCTCGGGGCGTTCGCGACCGGGGGTATGCTCGTGCTCGGCATCTCCGCGTGGGGCCTCATGCGCAGGCGCAATGTCGACGTGTTCTCGCGCTCGGCCCGGCTGGTGGCCCCGGCGACGCTCGTGATCGTGATCGCGACGATCGCCTTCGGGGACGGGCAGGCGCGGCTGATGGCCACCGAGCAGCCGATGAAGATGGCCGCCGCGGAGGGGCTCTACAACACCAGCCGCGGCGTGGGGCTCTCGCTGTTCGCGGTGGCGCCGTTCGAAAGGCATCCCAAGCGGCTGAACGTGGACATCCAGATCCCGCACCTGGAGTCGTTGATCGCGACGCTCAGCTGGAACGGGAAGATAAGGGGGATAAACCAGGTCAACGAGCAGGAGCGGCGGCGCTATGGCCCCGGTGACTATGTGCCGATCGTCGGCGTCGTCTACTGGGCCTTCCGGATCATGATCGGCGCCGGGACGCTGATGCTGCTGATCGCGCTCGCGGGCGTGCTGCTGATGCGCAAGGGGCGGCTGGAGCGATCGCGCGCCTTTCACTATGCGGCGATCGGCGGCGTCTTCCTGCCGATCCTCGCCAACTGGAGCGGCTGGATCTTCACGGAGATGGGCCGCCAGCCGTGGGTGGTCTACGGGCTGTTGAAGACCAGCCAGGCCAGCTCGCCGAACGTCTCGCTCAGCTCGGTGGCGATCTCGCTCTCGGCGTTCGTCGTCGTCTACGTGGTGCTGATCGCGATCGGCGCGCGACTGTTCCTGGCAGAGATCCGGCGCGGCCCCGGCGAGCCGCCGGCGACCGAGGCCGGCCCCGCGCGCGAAGGCGGAGGAGATCAGCCGCCCCCCGACCTGGTGCTCGCCTACTGATGGTGGGCGCGGCGAGCAGCCTCGGCTTCGCGGCGAGCAGCCTCGGCTCCGTGGCGAGCAGCCTCACCTTCCTGCAGACGCTCTGGTTCGTGCTGATCTGCGTGCTCTGGGCCGGCTACTTCGTGCTGGAGGGCTTCGACTTCGGGGTCGGGATGCTGGTCCGCTCGCTCGGCCGCGACGACGCCGAGAAGCGGGCGCTGATCCACACGATCGGGCCGGTGTGGGACGGCAACGAGGTGTGGCTGATCGTCGCGGGCGGCGCCACGTTCGCGGCCTTCCCCGGGTGGTATGCGAGCCTGTTCTCCGGCTTCTACCTGCCGTTGCTGCTGATCCTGCTGGCGCTGATCGTGCGGGGAGTCTCCTTCGAGTTCTGGGGCAAGCGGGAGGGCCGGCGCTGGCGGTCCGGCTGGGAGTGGGTGATGGCGATCGGCAGCCTCTTGGCGGCGTTGCTATGGGGGGTGGCGTGGGCGAACATCGTGGCGGGAGTGCCGATGAACGCCTCCCACGACGTGACGGCCACGATCTGGGATCTGCTTCACCCCTACGCGCTGCTCGGAGGCCTGGCCGCCCTCGCGCTGATGGCCTCCCACGGCGCGATCTTCCTGACCCTGCGCACCCGCGGGGAGCTGGTGGCGCGCTCGCGGGCCGCCGCGCGGCTCCTGGCGCCGGCCGCTGCCGTGCCGGTGGCGGGGTTCTTGATCTGGACGGCGATCGACCAGTCGGGCGCCGGAGCTGGAGTGAAGGTCTCGGCGACCGTGATCGCGGCGCTCGCGGTGCTCTGTGCGCTGGCCGCCGCCGCGCTGAGCGCCGGCCGCCGCGACGGTCTCGCGTTCGCCGCGAGCGCTGGGGCTATCGTCGCGCTGTTCGCGAGCCTGTTCGTGTGGCTGGCGCCGAACGCGCTGCCCTCCAGCACGAGCCACGCCTTCGACCTGACGCTCGCCGCGGCCTCGTCGAGCTCCTACACGCTCACGGTCATGAGCATCGTCACGGTGGTGCTGCTGCCGGTGGTGCTGGCCTATCAGGCCTGGACCTACTGGGTGTTTCGTCACCGGCTCGGCAGCGAGGCGTTCGCGGCCGCGGTGGCCCGGCCGACGCCGCTCTCGGCGATCGAGGATGCTCGGCGCAGGCGCGCCGGTGGCGCAGATGGCGGGCCGGGTACCGCCGGCGGCGGTCAGGATCCGCGATCCGGCCCGTCCGCGCCGGGGCCGGGAGCGGCCTGATGGCGAGCGTTGCGGGCGGCTCGCGCGCGGCGGGCGGCCTGCGGGCGGCGGGCGGCCTGCGGGAGGCGGGCGGCCTGCGGGAGGCG
>DAHVAB010000247.1 GCA_027314825.1 Solirubrobacterales bacterium | reverse complement strand
CCGGTCGAGGATGTCCGCCGAGAGGGTCACCTCAGCCGCGCCCAACTGGCTCTCCAGCTGCTCCATCGTGCGCGGCCCGATGATCGGCGAGGTGACGGCGCGGTGGGCGAGGGTGAAGGCGATCGCCATGTGGATGAGGGTGAGGTCGGATTCCTCGGCCAGCTGCGCCAGCTGCTCGACGGCCTCCAGCTTGCGCCGGTTGGCGGGGATCGCGAGGTCGAAGCGCTGCGGCAGCCGCTCGGCCCGCGTGCTCTGCGGGGCCTCGCGGCCAGCGCGCCAGCGGCCGGTCAGCCACCCGCCGGCCAGCGGGCTCCAGGGGATGACGCCCATGCCGTATCGCTCGGCGACCGGCAGCAGGTCGGCCTCGATCACGCGGACGACCATCGAATACGGGGGCTGCTCGGTGGCGAGGAATCCGAGCCCGCGCCGCTGAGAGGTCCAGCGGGCGTCGATCAGCTCGTGCGCGGGAAATGTGGAGCAGCCGAAGGCGCGGATCTTGCCCTGCGCGCGCAGGTCGGTGAGCGCGGAGAGCGTCTCTTCGATCGCAGTGCCCGGTTCGGGGCGGTGGACCTGGTAGAGGTCGATCCAGTCGGTGCGCAGGCGGCGCAGGCTCGCCTCGACCTCCTTGACGATCCAGCGACGCGAGTTGCCGCGCATGTTCGGGTTGCCGCCGGCCTCGCGGAAGCCGACGTCCATCGGCCCGTGGAACTTGGTGGCGAGGATCACGTCCTCGCGGCGGCCGCCGGCGAGCGCCTCGCCGACGATCTCCTCCGACTCGCCGTGGGAGTAGACGTCGGAGGTGTCGATGAAGTTGATCCCCTCATCGAGCGCCCGGTGGATGATCGCCGTGCACCGCTCGCGGTCGGGCTCGCCCCACGCGCCGAACATCATCGCTCCCAGGCACAGCGTCGAGACCTGCATACCGGTGCTGCCGAGTCCGCGGTACTGCATGATCGGGCCTCCCGTCGTAGGGTCTGTTGGTGTCCAGCGGCCGGGGTCGCGCTGCCGGCACCCGGGTCGCGGGGAGGGGCGCAGACCGCTTCGGCCAAGTGGCAAGCCTATCGCCGGCCGCTCCGTGGCTCGGCGGTCCGGACGGCGCTCGCCGCGCTCGATCAGGCCGCCGGGGTCTCACCGATCGCGCTGCCGCAGTACCTGCACCTGCGGGCGTCGACCGGCAGGCCGTCGGAGAGGCACTCCGGGCAGCTCCTGGAGGGGCCCGGCTCGGCGAACACGCTGACGCCGCGCCGCTTCTGGTAGGAGCGGTAGGGAACGACGATCGCAAAGTAGACGACCGCCGCGAAGACGATGAAGTAGATGACCGCGGAGACGAGCGCGCCGAAGTTGAGAAGCTGCCCGTTGACACGCACTCCGAGCCCGTTGACGCCGCCGCCTCCCGCGGCGTTGACCAACGGGGTTATCACGCTGTCGGTGAACGCCTTCACCAGCGTGCTGAACGCGAGCGCGATCGCGAGACCCACCGCGACCACGATCAGATCGCCCTGCATCAGAAAGTTCTTGAAGCCCCGAAGCACCGACATGACCGCCTCCCGCGGACGTGTTCCCGGGCACGCCCGCTCCCAGGGGCGTCCCGGCGCTATCGGCCGATCTTACGACGGCCGTCGGCGGCAGCGGCGCCCCGCGCAGGAGCTTGCCGTCCGCTCTCGAAATAAGCGCGAATGGAGATCGCGCTTCCCGCCCGCCTGCGTCGCGACCCCCGCCGTCAGACGCTGCGCGCGCGGCTCCCCCTCCTCGGCGGCGGCCGCACCCGTGGCGCGCTGATCCTCCTGCTCGCCGCCCTGCTGATCGGCGGGGCGCTCCTGTGGGCAGTCCTCGGCCGGGGCGGGAGGCCGCACCCCCCCGCACCGCCGCCGCGACCGGTCGCCGCGCTCTCCGCGGGCGGATCGAGCACCGCGGTCAGCGTGACCGGGACGGTGCTCGGTACGGCCCGCGTCTCCGCGTCGCTGCCGCGGATACGGGTCACACGGGAGCCGGCGCGTGGAGCCCGGCTGAGCAACGGCAGGCTGCGCGCGTACCTGAGCGTGCTCGGCGCCGCCCCCGCTCCGCTGCTCAGGGTCGTGGCCGGGATCTACCGTGGCCCGCACGGGATCACCGTGAGGATGCTCAACGGGCTGCTGGCCTATTTCGGGGACGCCTCGCGGCCCCACGCCAAGTGGGACTCCTTCGCTGCGGTGATGGCGAGCCCCGCCGCCGCCGGCGCCACATACGTCGACCTGCGCCTCCCCGAACGTCCCGGAGTCGGCATGCCGCCCGGATCGCAGTCGAGCGCGGAAGGCTCTGAACAGGCGCAGGCCGGATCGGCCGCCGGATCGACTGCGGCGGCGCTCGCCGAAAGCCTCGCGAAGCCGCTCCACGGCGAACCGTCGATCGCCACCCCCGGCACGGAAGGCTCCGAACCACCGCCCCCGGCGGTCGAATCGGAATCGGAAGCGCCTGAAGTCACGACGCCGGAATCCGCGGTGCGGCCAGGCGGATAGCGAGTAGGCTCAGCCTCACCTTGAGGGTTACCCCAGGTTTGGAGAGAGTCTCCGAGCCCGGTCGAGAGTTCGCAGATATGCAACGATCGTTGCGGCACTCGCGGCGATCGTTGACATGGCGAAGTTCCAGGCATAACGTGACATCCTGGGATTTCGGCGGCTACGGTGCCCGCAACCCTTTATCAATACTGGAGACTTCGGACGGAACTGGCAATGGAGAGCGGCGGGACATATCTGGCGGTGATCAAGGTCGTCGGCATCGGCGGCGGCGGCACCAATGCGGTCAGCAGGATGGTCGACGCCGGCCTGCACGGCGTCGAGTTCATCGCCGCGAACACCGATGCGCAGGCGCTCGCGATGTGCGATGCGGACGTGAAGCTCAACATCGGTCACGAGTCGACGAAGGGCCTGGGCGCCGGGGCCAACCCCGAAGTCGGTTTCGCCGCGGCGGCTGAGTCGCGCGACGAGATCAAGGAGGCGCTGAAGGGCGCCGACATGGTTTTCATAACGGCGGGAGAGGGCGGCGGGACCGGCACCGGCGCCGCGCCCGTGATCGCGGAGATCGCGAAGGCGGAGATCGGTGCGCTGACCGTCGGCGTGGTGACGAGGCCCTTCGACTTCGAGGGCTCCCAGCGCGCCCGCCAGGCATCGGAGGGGATCGAGCGTCTCCGGGAGGTCGTGGACACCCTGATCGTGATCCCGAACGAGAAGCTGCTCGCGGTGGTGGAGCGGCGCACCTCGATGCTGGATGCCTTCAAGGAGGCCGACAACGTCCTGCGTCAGGGCGTGCAGGGGATCACCGACCTGATCACGATCCCGGGACTGATCAACCTCGACTTCGCCGATGTGCGGACGATCATGCACGACGCCGGCTCGGCGCTGATGGGCATCGGCTCCGGCGGCGGCGAGAGCCGCTGCGCCGATGCGGCCAAGGCGGCGATCTCCTCGCCGTTGCTGGAAGAGTCGATCGATGGCGCGACCGGCATCCTGCTGAACATCACCGGCGGCAGCGATCTCGGCCTCTTCGAGGTCAACGAGGCGGCGGAGATCATCCAGAACGCCGCCGACCCGAACGCGAACATCATCTTCGGCTCGGTGATCGACGAGAGCCTCGGCGACGAGGTGCGGGTGACCGTGATCGGCACCGGCTTCGACCGGCGTCGACGTGCGGGGCTGCGAGGCGGGGAGCGTGGCCCAGACCAGCGCACCGACCGCCGCCCGCGGATCGACGAGCGTCAGCTCTCCTCGCTGGAGATCTCAGACGACGAGATCGACGTTCCGCCGTTCCTGCGGTAGCCGGCGGCTGCGGTCATCCTGGCCGGCCGGCCGCCGACGCCCGACGGGTGCTGACGCCGGCGCCCGTGCGGTCGATAGCCTCCGGGCTCATGCCGGCCGCCGCACCGAGAAGGACGCCCCTGTATGACCGCCACACGGCGGCGGGCGCGAAGCTCGTGGACTTCGCCGGCTTCCAGATGCCGGTGCAGTACCCGACCGGGATCGGGGCGGAGCACCGTGCGGTGCGGGAGCGCTGCGGCATCTTCGACGTCTCGCACATGGGCCGGATCGACACGAGCGGGCCGGATGCCGAGCGCTTCCTGCAGCACCTGATCACGAAC
>DAHVAB010000246.1 GCA_027314825.1 Solirubrobacterales bacterium | reverse complement strand
CAGGCCACCCACCGCCCCGCTCTGCGCGACGATGCCGACTCCGCCCGATGGGATGTCGTGGCCTCCCACGAACGCGGAGACCGATGCGCCAATGCGTGCGGCAGCGTTGACGAATCCAGGGCAGTTCGGTCCGAGCAGCCGGCTGCCCGAGCCCCTGAACGCGGCCGTGAGCTCCGCCTGCCGTTCGCGGCCCCGATCGCCGGTCTCGGCGAAGCCGGAGGTGAACATCACAACAACTCCGACGCCCAATCCCGCGGCGGTGATCGCCGCCTCGATCGCCGCCTCGTCAGGCACCGTGATCAGCGCGCAGCCGATCGGCCCATCGACCGCCTCAAGCGACGGCAGCGCAGGAATTCCCCGCACCTCCGATGCGCTCCTGTTGATCGGGATCAGCTCCCCGGGGAAGCGATGACGCAGGAGATGGTCGAGGTAGCGGGCGGCAAGGCTTCGGGGGTTCCGCGAAGCCCCGACGATCGCGATCCGCTCCGGCGCAAGCAGCTCGGAGAGGTGCGGCCTCGCCGCGCCGGTCACGCTAGTCGACATCTGCCGCATCCTCGACCTGGAAGTCCCACAGAGGAGCCGCCTCGGGCAGGCTGACCTCGGTGTCGAGCTGGACGGCACAGCCAGGGCAGCAGTAGCGTCGCAGCTCCAGCTCTGCGGCCATCCCGTACGGCGCAGGATCACCGGCGCCGGGAACCTCTGTGATGGGAACCCGATCCTGGAGCACCCACAGCTTGTAGTTCTCTGCGCGATCGCAGATGTCAGCCGAGCACCGGCAGCATCGGATACGTCCATCTGCGATCTCCAGGTACTCGGTCAGTCGCTGTGCCATGCCCAGGCTCCTTTGCCAACACGTGAGCGGGCGCGCCGCTCCTGCAGGATGCGCTCGCGCGCGATCGCCGTCTGCTGCTCATCCACCACGCCGGCACGCATCTCCACGCCGTAGATGCGCGCGGCGGTCTCTTCGGTGACGTACCCCGCCACGACGTCTGCCGCCACTCGCTCCGGCTCGCGCTCGAGCGGGTCGCCATATCCGCCGGAGGCGGAGGTGCGCACGAACATCACATCGCCGCTCGCCTGCTCGGTCATGCCCTTGAAGTCCAAGATCTCCGCGCTGCCGGAGACCTCCTCCGGGCTCGTCGGGATCCTGCCCGATGCGAGCAGCTCACGGACCCTGCTGCCACGCTGCATCTGATAGCGGATCGTGCCGCCCGGATAGCCGCCGGAGAGCCCCAGGTTGTTCGGGAAGGCAACGCCGTTCGCCAGCGTCTGGGTCTTTATCGGCATCGGGGCATCGTGCGGCATATAGGCCATGCCGAGGCCGGTGCCGCCCCTCCAGCGCCCCGCCCCACCCATGTCAGGCTCCTCGCGCCTGTAGAGGTAGAGAATCGGGTACTGCTGCTCGTATAGCTCCACCTCGGGCTGCGCGCTCTGCGGGGAATGGATGATGCCGCCGGTGTCGACGCCGTCCTTGTGCGGACGAGCGCCGACGGCTCCCGCCATCGGGTCCATCAGGAATCCGAGCAGCGGCGTCCCGTACTGGGTTTCGCCGGAGAGCATCATCAAAGTCCAGGACGCCATGTTCATCGCCACGGCCTCCTCCCGCCACCGACCGCTGGAGAGCAGCATCTTGCTGACGCACTGCTGGGCGAGGTTCATGCTGAGGTAGAGCCCGGTTGCCCCGGCGCAGGAGACCAGGCCGGGTGGTTCGGCGTGGATGATCGTCTCCTTCTCGGAGCGGTAGTCGATGTTCCGCAGGATCCCGCTCGAAGCCCACGGCAGATCGAAGCAGAGATACTGGAGGATCGGGAACATCGTCCCGGCACGGAACCCACCGTGAGAGCAGTTGAGTATCCCGACCTGCGGGTCCGTGCCGGTCGTGTCGAATAGCAGCCGGTCGCCCTTCTTGGTCAGGGCCAGCTCGAGACGATGGATGCGATCGTCGCCAACGCCACACTTGTCCACATACTCGACGTGCCGCCAGGTACCGTCCGGGATCGTCCGCAGGCGCTCCCGGAAGCGCACATCCGCCTCGTCGATCATCTTCTTGAGCACCGCCGCGTAGGTCTGCGGACCGTACTCCGCGATCACCTCTGCGATGCGTCGCCCGGCGACATTGTTCCCCGCTACCTGGGCGCGCAGATCGAGCTCGAGGTAGTCGGGCAGCCGCGAGTGAGCGAGCCAGACTTCCAGCACGTCGGGGCGGATCCGGCCGCCTTCGCAGATCTTGACTGGACGGAACGGACGCGGCTCGTCGAACGGGTCCTTGGCGCCGATGCAGAAGCTGCCGAACGCGTTGCCGCCAACATCCAGCTGATGGAGCATCGACCCGGTCCAGGAGATCAACCTGCCGTCGTGGAAGATCGGACACAGGATCGCCACGTCGTTGTAGTGCCCGGCGCCCAGGAAGGGATCGTTCACCAGGAACATGTCTCCCTCAGCGATGCCGACGTCGCGCCCGCGCAGCTCCATCACCGCCTTGATCAGCATGTCGAGGATCACCCCGTGCCAGAGCACGTAGGTGCCGACGGCGACGACGTTGCCGATCTCATCCGCGACGATCACGTTGAAGTCCTGGGCGGCGCTGACCACCTGCGATCCGGAGACCCGAGCTATCGCGTTCGCCTGCTCCTCGTCTATCCGCTGGATGCGGTGGCGTATCACCTCGTAGGTGATCGGATCCAGATCGGCGAGGGCACGCTGCGGATCGGCGAGCTCGAACAGCGGGACGGACTCGGGCAGCTCGAGCTCATCGCGGGACGGATTGCCGTGATAGAAGGCCGTCTGGCCGCTCTGCCGGGTGGTGCTCATGCTCCTCCTCTCGGGCCCGCGCCGACCGGGCGTTCGACCATCGACGGCGGGCGCGGGGCGGCGGCGACGTCGATCTCGATCGTGCCCGCATCTCGCCAGACTGCGCGGTCCCCCGGATGCAGAACCACGCTCGTGTGCGAGAGCTCCACCACCGCAGGGCCTTCCAGGAGCGCCCCTGCCCCCAGAAGCTCACCGTCGTAGGTGTCGGTGTCGAGCAGCCCCTGGCCTTCCCACGCGATCGGACGCTTGCCCTTCCTGGCAGCTGCGACGTCCGCGGAGCCGCGGCCGCCATCGCCGAGCGAGAGCGGCTCGGTGCGGCCGATCCCGGCCACGCGCAGCATCAACAGCTCGACACCGGCCGCTCGAAACCCCGCGCCCTCACCAAAGAGCTCGTCGTAGCGCTCGTTGAAGCGCTCGATCGTCTCGGCCGCCGACCGATCGTCCTCGATCGGCCGCTCCAGGCGCAGCTCGACGTCGAATATCTGGCCCGCATAGCGCAGGTCGACCGAGTAGTGGAGCTCGATGTCCTCCTCGGCAACTTCGTCGGCCCGCAACGTTGCGCGCGCGGCCTCACTCAGCTCGGCGAAGATCTCCCCGAGCCGCGCGCCGTCGAAGGGCGCCATCGCGGACTCTGCCCGCTCGAAGACGTATCTGATGTTCGAGGTGAGCACGCCGAGCGCGGAATAGACCGCCGCGACGTTTCCAAGCGGGACGATCACCTGCGAGACGCCCAGCTCCCGCGCGAACGCCGTCGCGTGTACGGGCCCCGCGCCGCCGTAGGCGAAGAGATCGAAGGTGCGAGGGTCGTAGCCGTTCTCGATCGTCTTCTTGCGCAGGAAGTCCGCCATGTGGCCGTTGGTGATCCGGAAGATCGCCTGCGCGGCCTCCAGCGTGCCCATCCCGAGCGGCGCGGCGACGTGACGCTCGATCGCCCGGGCCGCGGCATCGGCATCCAGCGCCATCTCGCCACCCAGGAAAGCGTCGGGATTCAGGTATCCGAGCACCACATTGGCGTCCGTGACAGTCGGGTGCTCGCCGCCACGGCCGTAGCAGGCCGGGCCCGGGTGCGCGCCCGCGCTGCGCGGTCCGACCTTCAGCAGCCCGGAGGCCTCGTCCACCCACGCGAGGCTGCCGCCTCCGCTGCCGATCGACGACACGTCGACGATCTGGCCGAAGAACGGATAGCGGTGCGCCACACCGCTGCCGGCGGACACGGGCACGCCGCGACGCACGAGCCCGACGTCAAAGGTGGTGCCGCCCATGTCGGTGCAGATCACGTTTCGCTCGCCGATCCGAGCGCCGAGCTCGCTGGCACCGACCACCCCGGCG
>DAHVAB010000245.1 GCA_027314825.1 Solirubrobacterales bacterium | reverse complement strand
GGCCAGGCGTACTGAAACCCCCTCACCGCGACGAACACGACGCTTGCGAGCTGCAGCGCGACCGCGTACTGCCCGGCCGCCGCGCGGCTGTAGTAGTCATAGAGGTAGATCCTGTCGGCCACCTGCAGGCAGTAGACGATCGCGTCCGCCGGGATGGTCGGCAGCCCGAAGGCGAGCATCGCCCGCAGGTCGGCGATCCGCACCCGCAGGGAGAAGCGGTGTCGCAGCGCCCACCACAGGCCGAGCACGACGATCGCGGAGGCGCCGAAGTTGCCGAGCAGCAGGCCCCTCGCCCCCAGGCCGGCGAAGACGACCAGCGCGACGGTCAGCACCAGCGTCAGGAGCACGTTTGAGACCGACGCCCTCAGATACGTGGAGACCCGCTCATCCACCCGCAGCTGGCCGTAGGCGATCTCCAGGTTGGTGAACGCCCACAGGCCCACCACCGCGCAGTCGAGCAGCGCCGCATCCTCGCGGCCGAGGATGAGCCGGGAGAGCGGGCCGGCGAATACCACCGCCAGGATCGCGCCGAGGCTCGTGCTCCACGCCACGGTGGCGATCGTCGTGCGCGCGATCCGCTGCCGGCGGGCCTGATCCTCGTCGGTGAAGTAGAAGCGGGTGAACGCCTCGCCCACCCCGACCCTCAACAGGATCGAGGAGAGGATCACGACGCTCATCAGCGTCGCATAGGCCCCATAGCCTTCCGGTGAGACGTGCGCCGTATACAGCGGCAGCGTGAACAGCGCGATCGCCTTCGCCAGCAGGTCGGCCGCCTGGTAGGCGGCGCCCGTCTTGACCAGGCGCCTCAGATACTCGAGCACACCGGCAAACTACTGCGGCGCGAGCGGCGAGCCGGCCGCGGGCGCGACATCGCGCAGGCCGCGGCGAGCCGGGCGCTCGGCGGCAGCGGCCCCCGCGGGAGCGGCCGCGAGCGCCATCCCGATCGCCAGGAGCGCCCAGGTGAACGGATCCTCCAGGAAGTCCGCATAGGCGAGCGTATGCACGACCAGCGCCGCATAGCAGGCGGCGATCGCGATCCGGGGCGGGGAGCGCCCGGCGCCGGCGAAGAGGACCAGGAAGCTCGTGAGCAGCAGCGCCGCATAGACGATCAGGCCGATCAGCCCCTGCTCGGCGGCGATCGTCACGGGCGTCGTGTGCGAGGCCGACGTCGCGCTGGCGGTGCTCACGCTCTCATGGGAGCGGTACTGCACCGTGAACGAGCCCGACCCATAGCCGGCGATCGGCCTGTTCGCGAACAGGCGCAGCCCGCCGTCGATCAGTTTCACCCGCCCGGAGGTCGCATTGTTCACCGAGCTGCCCTTGCCGGTCGTGCCGAAATGAAGCGAGGAGGGCGCCGCGAACAGCAGTATCAGCGCGGCCGCGAGCGCGGCCGCGGCTGCCGCGATCGTGTAGCGCACGCTCCAGCGCCAGGCCGCCAGCACGACCAGGCCCGCGATCAGGGCGACCATGCTCGACTGGGAGAAGCTGCTTATCAGCCCCGCCCACAGCCATGCCAGGGCCGCGGCGGCGAGCAGCACGTCGCGGCGCGAGCGCGTCCACAGCACGAGCGTGCTCAGCAGCAGCATGCACAGCGCCAGGAACCGCCCGTAGATGTTCGGGTCGAAGAAGACCGAGTTGACCCGGAAGTAGCTGTCATACACGCTCGCCGCCACGATCTGCGGATTCAGGAAGAGCGCTTTGCGCTCCCACTCCACGAAGCCGATCCCGGCAAAGACGACCGCCAGCCCCACCGCGACGCCGCCGCAGGCGGCCAGCAGCCGCCTGCTCCAGCTCACCTCCCGCAGCAGCGCCAGCAGCAGCGCGAACGGGACGTAGAAGAAGACGACGTTCTGCAGGGCCTTCGTGAAATCGGCCGAATAGGCGGCCTGCACGGCGTAGAGCAGCACCGAGCCCATCAGCACCCATTCCAGGGTGGCCGGGGACGCCAGGCGAGCGAGTGCGCCCGGCCAGGCGCGCGCGCCGGGCGGTACGCGCGCCCGGGCAGAGCCCGTCGCGCCGTCGGCCGCAGCCGCATCCGCCGCTCCCCCGGCGGACGGGCCGGCCGACTCGGAGGGATCCTCCGCGCCGGAGCGCAACCGCGGCAGCAGGTAGGCCAGCGCGCCGGCCGCCACCACCAGGTAGAGCGGGACGAGCAGGTCCGCGGTGCCGCCGCCGGCGCCGATCGGCAGCCGGAAGGGCAGGGTGAGGACGGCGGCGATCGGGAAGGCTGAGCGGCGGCGCGAGAAGAGGACGCTGAGCGCCGCCAGCACCAGCACGCCGGCCACGACCAGGGCGGCCGCGAGCGCCGGACGGCCGCGCAGGTGACGCATCGGCGTCGTGTTCCAGATGTCGATCAGCAGCAGCGCCGGGGTCAGCACGAGCGCGCCGAGCATCGCCAGCGCCCGCATCCGCTCGCTAAGGCGCGAGCCCGAGCGAACCACCGCGGCGGCGGCCAGCAGCGCGAGCACGATCAGCCCGACCTTCTCGCCGACCGCGGAGGCGCCGTGGACCGCACCGATCAGCGCGGGCGCGACCGCCACGCTCATCGCGCGCTCCCGGCCGGCCGGTGCAGGATGAAGCCGGCCGGCGAGTAGGTTTCGAATTTGCGGTGCACGAGCAGGATCCTGATCCTGTATTCGCCGGCCGGCGCCGGGGCGGCGCCGGGATGGGCGCCGGGACTGGCGCCGAGGCGCGCGGCGGCTCCCCTTCGCCCGTTCCAGAGCAGTTTCACTTCCCGATCCGCCTGCAGCGGCTCTTCGCGTGCCAGGCTCGCCACGACGCTTCCCTGCATGTTCACGACCTGGACGGTGATCAGGTCCGTGCGTTCGATCTGGAAGGAGACCGCCTCCAGCCTTGGCACGCCGCCGCCTTCCGGATAGAACGCGGGATCGACGCGCAGCTGCTGCACCGCGGTCGGAATGTGCTTCAGGCGCTGGGCGATGAAGAACGCGGCGAAGCTCGCCACCACCAGCACGGCGAAGACGGCCGTGGAGAGCCTGCCCGCGCGCGGGCCGGCGCTCAAGAGCGTCCGTCCCCGGGAGGCGGGTGAGGATCGCCCTCGGGGATGCGCCCGACCGTGTCGGAGCGCAGCCCCAGGCGCAGGGTCTCCAGCGAGAGCACATCCTCGGCGGCGATGTTGCCGAGGTTGCATTCCCTGCCGAAGTAGGTGAGCAGCCACACCTGCTGCTCCTTGCGCGGCGCCTCGAAGATCATCCTCGTCGTATCCACCTCATGGGCGATCTCGTCGATCAGCCCGCTTCTCACCTCGCCGTCGGCGCGGTAGATCCCGGCCGTTCCCGACTCCCTGGCCTCCGCGATCACCTTCCACGCCCCGGCCGCCAGCTCGGCCTGGATGCGCGCCACCCAGACGTACGGCGCCATGATCTCGTGCGCATCCTTGGAGCCGACCTCGGAGAGCACGGTCAACTCCTCGGACAGCTCGGCGATCAGCTCGCACTTGCGCTGCGAGTCCATCTCGATCGTGCCGTCGGAGACCTCGATGTGGGAGAGCCCCAGCTCGCGCAGCCACTCCACCAGCTGCGCCAGCCGGCCGTCGCGAATCGCGATCTCGGTGAGCGTGCCGCCGAGCACCACCGGCACGCCCCACTCGGCGTAGCGCGCGAGCTTCGCCTTCAGGTTCTGCGCGACCACGGCCGTGCCCCAACCGAGCTTGACGATGTCGACGCTCGCGCCGGCCGACTCCATCAGCCCGTCCACGGCGGCGACCGAGAGGCCCCGGTCCATCACGTGCGTGAGGCCCCGCTCGCGCGGCTTGCCCGAGCGCGAGGCGAGCTGCAGGAAGCTCACGCGCCCGGTTCGCCTTCGGCTTCTTCGGCGGGAGCCGCCGCTTCTTCGGTCGGCGCTTCGGAGCCGGCTCCAGGTGCGCTTTCGCCGCCGGCCGCCGGTTCGCCGCCGGCCGCCGTTTCGCCTCCAGCCGCCGGTTCGCCGCCTGCTGCCGTTTCCCCGCCGGCCGCCGGTTCGCCTTCGGTGGAGCCCGGTTCCGATTCGGCCGGCGATCCGCCGGCCGGTTCCCGTTCGGTGACGCCGGCGCCGGCGGCCGCGGCGGCGGCCTGGCCGACGATCACGACGACCGGCGCGCCGCCGGCCAGCGGCCTGGTCGCCGCCTGCATCGGGCGCACCTCTTCGGAGGGGACGTGCAACGCCTTCCCGACCGCG
>DAHVAB010000244.1 GCA_027314825.1 Solirubrobacterales bacterium | reverse complement strand
GACTCGCTCGGACTGTCGCGGTCCGACAGGGCGCTGGTCGTCGTGCCGATGTTCCATGCGAACGCCTGGGGGATCCCGCATGCCGCAGCGCTCTGCGGAGCCGACCTGTTGCTCCCAGACAGCCACATGCAGGCGCAGGCGCTCGCCGAGCTCATAGAGCGGGAGCGCCCGACGATCATGGGCTGCGTGCCGACGATCTTCGCCGACCTGCTGCGCTACGCCGACGCGAACGAGGTCGACCTCAGCTCTCTCACCAACTGCGCCTGCGGCGGCTCCGCGGTCCCGAGGCAGCTGATCAAGGATTTCCAGGAGCGCCACGATGTGGTGATCTGGCAGGCGTGGGGGATGACCGAGACGAGCCCGGTCGCCGCCTACTCCCGCCCGCGGCCGCGGCGGGGCGAAGAGGACGCCCACTGGGACGAGCGCGCGCGCCAGGGCGTGCCGCTGCCGTGGGTGGAGATGCGGCTGATGGGCGACGACGAGACCGAGGCGCCCTGGGACGGGTCCGCCACCGGCGAGATCGAGGTGAGGGGTCCGTGGATCGCGCGCCGGTACTACAACGATCCCGGGGGAGATGAGAAGTTCGACTCCGGGTGGCTGCGCACGGGCGACATCGCCTCCGCCAACTCGGAAGGCTCCATCCAGATCACCGACCGCAGCAAGGACGTGATCAAGTCGGGCGGGGAGTGGATCTCCTCCGTCGAGTTGGAGAACGAGGTGATGGCCCACCCGGATGTGGTGGAGGCCGCCGTGATCGCAATGCCGGACGAGAGGTGGGCGGAGCGGCCGCTCTGCTGCGTCGTCGTGCGAGAGGGCGCGCAGCTGACTGCGGAGCAGTTGGTGGCGCATCTTCGTCCCAGGGTGGCGAAGTGGTGGCTGCCCGATGAGTTCGCGTTCATCGAGGCGGTGCCGAAGACGAGCGTCGGCAAGTTCGACAAGAAGGTGCTGCGCGCCCGGCTGCAGGAGGGGGCCCTGGAGGGGCGCGTGAAGGTGGGCTCCGCCGCGGCGTCGCGGTGAGGGCGGCGGCTGCTCCGCGGCCCGCGCGGGCGCCGCGCGACGCGGGTAGGGGCGTGCGGCCCGGCGGCGATGATTGGCGCCCCGAGGGCAGGCCGGTGTGGCCCGTGCCCGGAGGCGATGAGCGTAGCCCCGAGGGCAGGCCGGTGCGGCCCGTGCCCGGCTGCGATGAGCGCCGCCGCGAAGGCAGGGATATGCGAGCCGGCCGCGAACATTCCCGCTGGGAATGTGCGTACACTTTGCAGTCGCGCGTCGGAATCGGCGACGTGCGGAACAGAACAGGGGCGCCCGAGGGGGCCCATGACCATCGAGATCAACCTCGACACCGGGAGGTAAGAATGACTTCGACAGACGTCAGGGCCTCGCGAGCAGGCGGAGGGATGCGGATCCTGCGGATGCTGGCGGTCGCGCTCTCACTCGGGATCGCCGTGATGGCGCTCTCCGCGGCGCCCGTCTTGGCCGCGGGCGGCGCAGCCACCAAAAGCGAATCCGGCTACAAGGAAAAGCCGCCGGCTCCGAAAGAAAAAGTAGCGCCGGCGAAAGAAAAAGTAGCGCCGGCGAAAGAAGAAGCTGCGCCGGAAAAAGCTGTGGCTCCGGCCCCGCAGGCTGTGACCGCACCGGCTGCTGAACCCGCTCCGGCAAAGACCTCGGAACTGCCCTTCACCGGGCTCGACCTGCGCCTGGTGCTCGGCCTGGGCGTGCTTCTGATCGCGGCCGGGGGCGTCTCGCTCGCCGTCACGCGACGTCGCGAGCGTCACGACATCGGACGCTAGGCGCACAAGCATCATTGAGCAGGCGAGAGCCGCCGGCCCACGCCGGCGGCTTCGCTTTGCCGGCGCACGCGATTGGCGGGTTCACTCTGCCGACACGCGCGATCGGCAGCGTCGCTCTGCCGGCGCGCGCGATCGGCGACGCGCCGGCGAGCTCGCGCAGCGCCAGATCCGTATAGGGTTTTACCCCGGCGGGGAGGGGGGAGCACCGCCGTGGCCCGGTGGTCGCCCACAGTGACAGGGCGGCCTCGGCGCGCCACGCTGTGCGGTATGAGCGCATCCACGCAGAGCATGGGCGACCCGAGCGCGCCGGCACAGCCGCGAGAGCCGTCGCGGCGGCTGCCGCCGGATCCGGTGCCGGCCCCGGTCGCGGCCGTCGACCGCGTGGCGACCGCGGTGATCACGATCGCCCCGGTGCTGCTGCTCGGCCTCGCCGCATGGCAGGCGTGGAACCGCGAGCTTCGCTGGCCGGATCTCGTGATCTTCGTCCTGATGTACGTCCCGATCGGGCTGGGCGTGACGGTCGGGTTTCACAGGCTGCTCACCCACCGCAGCTTCAAGACCCACGCCTGGCTGCGCGGCCTGTTCGCGATCCTCGGGACGATGGCGATCGAGGGTCCGGTGATCGACTGGGTCGCAAACCACCGGAAGCACCATGCCTTCTCCGACCGCCCCGGCGATCCGCACAGCCCCCACGTCGAGCATGGCGGTGGCCTGATCGGCTCGCTGCGCGGCCTGGCTCACGCGCACGTTGGCTGGTTGTTCAAACGGGCGGACGCGAACGCCAACCAGCGGTTCGCCCCCGACCTGCTCGCCGACCCGGTGATCGTCTTCGTGGATAAGACGTTCATCGTCTGGTCGCTTGTCGGCCTGGCGATCCCGTTCGGGCTCGGCGTGCTGATCGGCGGCACCGTCGGCGCCGGCTTGGCCGGCCTGCTCTGGGGCGGCGCGGTCCGGATGTTCGTCCTGCACCATGTCACCTACTCGATCAACTCGCTCTGCCACTTCTTCGGCAGCCGCCGCTTCCGCACCCGCGACCAGTCGCGCAACCTGAACTGGCTGGCGCCGCTCTCCTTCGGGGAGGCCTGGCACAACAACCACCATGCGTTCCCCACCTCGGCATTTCATGGCATGCGGCGGAGCGAGCTGGACATCTCCGGGCTGCTGATCGCCGCTCTGGAGCGCGTGGGGCTGGCCTGGGATGTCCAGCGCATCGGCCTCGCCCGGCAGGCCGGGCGCGCGCTCGCATAACGCTCGGCCCACCCTGGCTGCGCGTCCATCCCGCGCGCCTGCCACCATCATCTCCATGAGCGATGCGAGCGAGCAGCAGCCGCCCCCGCCCGCCGGACCACCCCTGCACCCGCCGCGCCGGTGGATGCCCGCAATGGCCGCCGAGCTCTCGCTGCGCGAGTATGCAAGCACCCTACTGCGGCGAATCGCCGTCCTGGCCGGCATCCTGCTCGCGACGATCTGGGCGATGGACGGCCAGGGCTACTTCTGGCCGGCGTGGGTGTGGCTGGGGCTCGCGGTGCCGCCGACCCTGGATGTTACGGCCCGCTGGGCATGGAGGCACGAGAAGGGCCCTTCTCGGCGGGTCGCCTGCGTGTGGGCGGTGACGCTCGTGGCGATCGGGATCCTGATCTTCACATGGGTGATCACCCGGCTGCTGGACGGCGTCAGCGAGTTCTGGCCGGCGTGGGCGCTGCTCGCGCTGGCGAGCGCCTGCGGGGGGTACTCGGTGCTCGCGCTGCACGACCGGGTCCTGGTCGCACGGGGCAAGCGCGCGCTGAAGGCTCGTGTGGAGCTGCTGAGCCGGACCCGCCGCGAGGCGGTCGACGCCGCCGCCGCGGAGCTGCGACGGATCGAGCGCGACCTTCACGATGGCGCCCAGGCGCGGCTGGTCGCTCTCAGCCTGAAGCTGGGTCGGGCGGAGCTGAAGCTGGAGGATCGGCCCGACGTGCGGGCGCTGATCAGTGAGGCGCAGCGAGAGGCGCACAGCGCGATCGCCGAGCTGCGGGATCTCGCGCGCGGGATCGTGCCGCCACTGCTGGCCGACCGCGGGCTGCTGGCGGCGATCCACGCTCTGGCGGCGCGGTACGGCCTGGATACGGCGATCGACGCGGACATCCGCCGCCGGCTTGCGCCGGCGGTCGAGGGCGCTGCCTACTTCGTGATCGCCGAGGCTCTCACCAACACGGTCAAGCATGCCGCCGCCAGGCACACTTGGGTGACGATCGCCACCGAGCGTCACGAGCTGCGGGTGGTGGTCGGCGACGATGGTCGCGGCGGCGCCGATCCGAATGGCTCCGGGCTGGCCGGGCTGCGCGCGCGCGTGCAGGCACTGGACGGGATGCTGGCGGTGCAGAGCAGGCCGGGCGCCGGCATGCTCGTGAAGGTGAGCCTGCCCGCGGCAGGC
>DAHVAB010000243.1 GCA_027314825.1 Solirubrobacterales bacterium | reverse complement strand
GCAATGCGCGGCCGCTCGCGAGGCGGCGTGGCCGGCGCCTACGCGACCGGCGCCGTCGCGATCGTCAGACGCTCCGCGCCTGCTGCGCGCAGCACCTTGCGGTCGAATGAGGCCACCATCGCGCCGGTGTGTGCGGCGGTGGCCAGGCAGTAGGCATCGGGAAGGCTGATCGGATGAGCGGTGCGCAGTCGAGCGGCGCGCACGCCGATCGCCTCTCCTGGCCGGTGGATGCTGACGCCCAGCGCGGCGATCGCCTCGCGGGCGATTCGCAGGCGCTCCCGGTCGGCACTTGGGGCCACCAGCACCTCGGTGAGGTTGACCACGCTCATGACCCGCGTCACCTCCCGCTCGTGCCAGCCGGCGAAGAGCTCGCGCGCCTGGGCATGATGTGGGTCATCGCGGTCGAGCGCGCCGATCAGGACATCGGCATCGAGGACGACCCTCAACGCGCTCATGGTCCGCGGCGTCGAGGACGACCCTCAACGCTCATCGTCCTCGGCGTCGAGGCGCTGAAGATATCCGGGCGGGTAGGAGCCTGTGAGCGCCCCGAACGCGCTCTCGAAGGACATCGCGCTGCGACGGATGCGCACTTCGCCCTCCCCGAGCGCCTCCACCACAACCTGGTCTCCAGCCTGCAGTCCAGCCTCATCCAGGGCTGCGACGGGCACGGTGACCTGATGCTTCGTGGAGATCTTCGCCATCGCCTTGACCTTAACAGTAAAGGCGGCATCGCGAGGATCGCGGTGTAGGCGGGCCGCATCGCCGCGCCCGCCTACTCGCTGGCGAGCGCCGCCAGCACATCCAGCTTCGCCGCCCGCTGGGCGGGCAGGATCGCCGCCCGCCTACTCGCTGGCAAGCGCTGCGAGCACGTCCAGCTTCGCCGCCCGCCGGGCGGGCAGCTGTGCGGCCAGCAGGCCGGCCACCCCGGCGGCGATCAGGAGGAGGACGAGCGTGCCGACCGGGACGGAGAGCACGTAGCCGGAGCCGGAGAGCGCCAGCTCGTCGACGAGCACCGCGCCCACCACGCCGATCAGCAGGCCGAGCACGCCGCCGATCAGGCCGGTGATGACCGACTCGTAGCGGATCAGCTGGCGGATCTGCCGGCGGGAGGTGCCGATCGCGCGCATCATCCCCAGCTCGCGGGTGCGCTCGTAGATCGAGAGGATCAGCGTGTTGACGATCCCGAACAGGGAGACGATCACCGAGAGGGCGAGCAGGACGTAGACGAGCAGCAACAGCTTGTTGACGTTGTTTGACTGTTCGGTGGTGAACTGAGCCGCCGTCTGGGCCTTGGCCTGCGGGAAGCTCCTGTGCAGGAGTGCGCCGATCGTGTGGTGAACCTGCTGCCCGTCGGCGCCGGGGGCGTAGGCGACGAAGTCGACGCCGTCCTCGCGCTGCCCGAAGGCGGTGCGCGCCAGCGTGCGGGTGATCGTCAGGTCGCGCAGCAGTCCGATCACTTCGTTGCCGATGATCCCGCGCACGGTCAGGGTGAGGCGATGGCCGGAGGGCGTGAGCACCTGCAGGCGTTCACCCATGTGCAGGTGGCGCAATGTGGCGAAGCGCTTGGTCAGGACGGTCCCGGTCTGCCCGAGCGAGCTGAGAGTTCGATCGGAGCCGTGATCCCATTCGATCTTGTACATCCGCTGGAAGGATTCCGGCTGGATCGCCGTGAGCGGGCTCTGTTCTTCGATCACCGGCGCGCCCGGCTTTGAGAGATCGCGGATGCGGCCCTTGGTGAAGGCGACCGCGGTGACCGTGCCGACTCCGTGGATGGCTTCGAGCGCCGGCGCGATGCCGGCCGGGATGCCGCCGCCGGCCTGCGAGCCCTTCACGATCAGGTCGCCGGCGAAGGAGCGTTTCACAGCTTCGTCGATCGTCGCCTTCGTGCCGGCGGCGAGCACGGAGATGAACGCGACCAGGCCCAGGCCGACCGTCAGCGCGAGCGCTGTGACGAGCGTGCGCCCGGGCTGGCGCACCGAGTTCTCCCTGGCGAGGCGTCCGGTGATCCCGCGCCAGCTGACCACCAGGCCGAGCGTGCGCCCGAGCGCGGGGATGATCGTGTAGCGGCGCTGCTGGCCGGATCGCTTGACGCGGGAGCGCAGCACCAGCAGTCGCAGCACCAGCACCGCGATCACGAGCGGCACGATCTGCTTGGCGCCGGTCGCCGCGGAGAGCGCGATGCCGGCCGCGATGATGATCGCGAAGCGCGCGATCAGGAAGCGGCGGGAGGGCAGCGGCTTCGGCGGGATGCTCACACCCTCGCGCATCGCCGCGATCGGCGGCACCCTGGTCGCGCGGGCGGCGGGGAAGATGCCGGCCAGGACGGTCACGCCGACCCCGACCGCCAGCGAGACGATCACCGTGCGAGCCTGAAGGACCGTGCCGTTGTCCGGCAGGTTCGCGCCGAACGCCTTGAATAGCTGGTCCAGGGCGGGGGCGAGCGCGATCCCGATGAGCAGTCCGGCGACGGCGCCGCCGATCCCGAGCAGCAGCCCTTCGAGGATCACCGAGCGCATGATCTGAGAGCGGGACGCGCCAAGGGTGCGCAGGAGCCCGAGCTCCCGGGTGCGCTGGGCGACCGTGATCGAGAAGGTGTTGAAGATGATGAACGCGCCGACCACGAGCGCCACATATGCGAAGACGAGCAGGAAGGTGCGCAGGAAGCTGAGCTCTTCTTCCAGTTCGGCGGTCTGGTTTGCGGCTTCCTGGGCGCCGGTGCGCACGATCAGCGACTTCGGCATCGCTGCGCGCACGCGGGTGGCGAGCTGGCCGGGGGAGACGCCGGGGCTCGCGGCGAGGTTGATGGAATCGTAGATGCCGGGTTCGCCCGCTGTCCGCTGCGCCTGGGCCGGGCTGAGAAGCGCGACGCTCGTGCCGCCGAAGGATTCGGCGCCCGCGAACTTCGCGATGCCCGAGATCGTGTAATGCCGCGCCGGCGCCCGTCCGGCGATCACCACCTGCTCGCCGATCCGCAGATGCTCGCGCGCAGCGGTCGAGGCGTCGATCGCGACCTCGTCTTCGGTGTTCGGCAGATGGCCCTTCGCCGCGGTGAAGGACTCGAACCGCGGCGGCTGCACTCCGGCGACGAGCGCGCCGGCCGCCCCGCTCGTCAGGAGGCGATCGCTGCTGCTGAGCAGTGCCGCACGCGTGGAGACATCCCCCGCCGCAGCGGCCACGCCCGGCACGGCGCGCACCTTCGCGAGCGTCGAGGCGTTCAGGACGGAGGCTTCGGCGCCGGAGCCGCGACCGAGCACTTCCCGTTCGGTGATCACGACCGCCTTGTTCTTGTTGGCGGCGGCGAAGACTTCGCCGAAGGCGCTGTTGATCGTGTCGGTGAGGATGTAGGTGCCCGCCATCAGCGCGACGCCGAGCGCGATCGCGATGCCCGTCAGAAGCACTCGCACCTTGCGCTGCGCCAGGCCGCGCAGCACAAGCCTTGCCATCAGCCGATCGCCTTCATCAGGTCGAGCGCCTCATCGGCGCCGCTCGACGGGCCGTCGTGGACGATCCTCCCGTCGGCGAGCACGAGCAGCCGGTCGGCGAAGGAGGCGGCATGGGCGTCGTGGGTGACCATCACGACCGTCTGGCCGAACTCGTCGACCGCCCCTCGCAGCAGGCCGAGCACCTCGCCCGAGGACTTCGAGTCGAGGTTGCCGGAGGGCTCGTCGGCGAACAGCACCGCCGGGCGGGAGATCAGCGCGCGAGCCACGGCCACCCGCTGCTGCTGGCCGCCGGAGAGCTCGGCCGGGCGGTGGCGCAGGCGATTGCCGATCCCCACCGTCTCCACGAGCTGCTTGAACCATGCGCGCTCGACGGAGCGGCCCGCGATCGAGAGCGGCAGCAGGATGTTCTCCTCGGCGCTCAGCACCGGCAGCAGGTTGAAGGTCTGGAAGATGAAGCCGACGCGGTCGCGGCGCAGCCGGGTCAGCGCGCGATCGTCGAGGCCGCCCAGCTCGACTCCCGCCAGCCTCACCGTCCCGGAGGTGGGACGGTCCAGGCCGGCCAGGGTGTGCATGAGCGTCGACTTGCCGGAGCCGGACGGTCCCATGATCGCCGCGAAGCGGCCCTGGGGGAACTCGACGGTGATGCCGTCGAGCGCATCGACCGCGGCCTCGCCCTCGCCGAAGCGGCGGCGGAGCTCATGAGCGGCGACGATCGCCTGCGATTGCCCGGGCGCCCCGGGCGCATCCTCCGGGGTCGGC
>DAHVAB010000242.1 GCA_027314825.1 Solirubrobacterales bacterium | reverse complement strand
GCGCGGGTGCCGACCCTCACACCACAACCGGACGCCAGAGAACGGCGTCACATATGGTCTAGCGCCAGGCCGAACTCCTTCAGCTCCAGCACGTCCGCGACGAGGAAGCAGCCGAAGACGGCGGTCATGATCGCGGCGGCGGCGAGGATCGGGCGGGCCGTGTGGGCGAGGCCGGTCGCGACCGCCTCGTCATTGTCGTGAGTGGCGATCCACTCCTCCTGCATGCGCCTGATCAGGAAGACCTCATAGTCCATCGAGAGGCCGAACAGGACGGCGAAGACCATGATCGGCAGGTAGGTCTGGATGTAGCCGACGCTCTCAAAGCCCAGCGCGCCGGAGAGGTGGCCGTCCTGGAAGACCCATGTCACCAGCCCGAATGCGGCGGCCGTGGCGAGCAGGTTCATCACGACCGCCTTCAGCGGGATCAGCAGCGAGCGGAAGATGAGCAGCAGGTAGAGGAAGGAGAGCGAGAGCACGATCGCCAGCACGAGCGGCAGCTTGCCGATCGTCTCGGCGCCCAGATCGACGAACTGGGCGGTCGAGCCGCCCACCAGCATCTGCGGGCCGCCATGTGAGCCGTAGGAGGGAATCACCTGATCGCGCAGGTTGTGCACCAGATCGGTGGCCTTCGTGGAATCCACGGGAACGCTCGGGACGATCGTGACGATCGTGCGGTTGGATCCATTGCCCACGTTCAACGTCTGGGCGAGCAGCGCCTTCGCCGACGGGTCCGCTTCCAGGCGTCTGAGCGCCTGCACCGACACTTCGCCCTCGGTCTGCTTCAGCAGCGTGGCGATCGAATACACGGCGGAGACCCGATGGTCGCGGGCGACCGATTCCGTGAAAGCGTCGAGTTGCGCGAGGTCGTGCCCGCTCAGGCGACCGGATCCCTCATGGGAGGCGAGCACCTGCACCGGTGAGAGCAGACCGGGAGTGAACGAGCGCTCAAGCACGATCTCGGCCTTGCCGGACGGCGTGCCCGACACCGATTCCAAGCCGAGGTCGATGCCCAGGTGCAGTCCGAGCGCCGGGATCGCGAACAGGATCAGAAGCGCGGCTGCCGGCGCGGCCAGCCACGGATGCGCGAGCACCGTGCGCGCCCAGCGCGCCCACCCGCTCGCGCGCGCGGCATCGGCGCTCTGGCCCATCTCGGGCGGACGCAGGCGCCGTGGCAGCGGCCAGCGATTCACCTTATCCCCGAGCGCCGCAAGGAGCGCCGGCAGCATGCTCCACGCGGTCAGCAGCGTGCACGCCACCACCAGCACCGCTCCCTCCGCGATCCCGTGGAAGATCGGCGATTTGACCACGAACAGGGAAAAGAGGGAGATCATCACGAGGATGCCGGAGAACAGGATCGTGCGCCCGCTCGTGCTCATCGCGACCCCCACCGCATGCTCCACCGCATCGGGCCGACCGCTCTGACGGGCGCGGGCGAGCTCCTCCCGGAAGCGGCTGGAGATAAACAGCGAGTAGTCGATCGCCACACCCACCCCGATCATCGTCACGATCGAGAGCAGGAACGCATCGAAGCTCGCCACCCCGCTCAGCGCGGAGAGCACGCCGAAGGTGCCAACCAGGCTGACAAGAGCCGTGAGCAGGGGAACGAACGCCGCGACCACCGCGCCGAAGGCGATCATCAAAACAATGAAGGCGACCGGTATCCCGATCGACTCGGCATGCTCGACGTCTTCATTCTCGACTTCTGTGAGATCGTTGGCCGACGGCGAGTAGCCGGTCAGGTAGGCGTGGACCTGGGTGCCGGCCGCCGCCGAGGCGATCGTCTCCTGCAGGCTTTTCGCACGGTCGGCGCGCTGCCTGTCATCGCCGGAGAGGCCGAGGCTCGCGATCGCCGCGTGCCCGTCCGCGGAGATCTGATCCTGCGCTCCCGGTTCGGTCGGGCCGAGCAGGGCAGCCACGCCCGGCTTGCCGCGCACGCTTTCGAGCACCTTGGCGATCGTATCCCGATAGGGTGTATCTGAGACAGTCAGTGCTTCCGAGTCGAAGACGATCACGTCCTGCTCGGCGCCAGCCGCAGTGAAATCGGTTTCGATCAGGTGCGCGACCCGGCTGGAGTCCGATCCGCTCACGCTGTAATCGGAGGCGACCAGGTTTCCCAGCAGATGCGGATACGCCGCCGCCGCCGCCACGAACAGCACGGCCCAGACAGAGAGCACCCACCAGCGTCTGCGCGCCACCCAGACGCCCCAGCTGGCCGCCAGCGATGCACGAGACGGGTCGCGAGGGCTGCGTGGCGGGGTGATCGCGCTCATCGGTGCCTCGGTAGGCCTACGTGCGCTCCGGGCGCCGCATAGCCTCGACTCGATCGTGGACGCCGGGCGAGCGCGCCGCATCCGCCTCGATCACCGGGCAGCGCCCGTAGAAGCCACGGAGCGGCGCCTTGGGGTTGCGCGCCGCCATCCTCGCTGCTACTATTACGCTATGCGATACATCAGTGAGCGATCTACAGATCCGGGCCTGCTCGTGCTGGCAAGCCTCGCCGAGGGTCCCAAGCACGGCTATGCCATAACTCGGGACGTCAAGGAGATGGCCGACGTGAATCTCGGCCCGGGAACGCTGTACGGCGCGCTCTCGCGCCTGGAGGAGCGGGGACTGATCGAGGCGCTGCCCAGCGAGGATCGCCGCCGCCCCTACAGGATCACCGCCGACGGCGCCGGAGCGCTCGCCGGCGAGCTTGCGAGGATGCAGCGCGTCGCCGGCGAGGGGCTCGATCGGCTGCGCCTCGCGGGGGTGCTGCGATGAACGTCCGGATCGCGCGCCTGTGCATCGCTTTCTACCCGCTCGCCTTCCGCCGCCGCTACGGGCAGGAGATGGAGGCGCTGATCGCCGAGAGCCGGCCCGGTGGCCGCGGAATCGTCGACCTGCTCGCGGGCGCCATGCGCGCCCACCTGCGCCCGCCGCGTGGGCTCACCGTCCACACCAACGATCGCCTGCGCCTGAGCGCGAGCGCCGTGCTCGCCTGCTGGGTCGTCTTCGCCGCCGCCGGCTTCGGCTTCTACAAGACGACCGAGGGGCAGTCGTTCATGAGCGCGGGCTACGCGCATCAACTGCTGGGCGACGCGCACGACACCGTCCAGACCCTGGCGGGCCTGGCCTCGATCGTGCTGATAATGGGCGCCGCGCCGCTGATCGCCCTCGCGGTGCGCCAGGCCGCCCGCACCCCGCGCCTGCGTGGCGTGGTGAGCGTGCCGCCGCTCGCGGTGCTCGCCTTCATCGCTCTGACCGCGGCGCTGACGCTCGCCGCGCGCTCCCCGGCCGCACCGGGCTTCGTCGGCCACGCCGCGTTCGTGGTCTGGGGTGTGGCCGGGCTGCTGTGCGGCGCGGCGTGCGTGATCGGCGCGCGGATCGCCCTGTTCGCGACCCCCGCCTCGCGGGAGACGCTGCGGATGGCGATGGGCGCCGCGAGCCTCGTGACGCTCGGGATGATCGCGATCGCGGCCTCCACCATCATCTACGCGATCGTGCTCCATCTGGACGCGCCCGGTCTCGCGGCGGCTGCGAACGGGCCCTTCGGCGCGCCCGACACGCTGATCTCGATCGTCATCCAGGCGATCGTGATGGCGCTCGCCGCGGGCTTGGCGAGCGTGGCCACGCTGCGCGGGTTGCGGGCGATGCGGCCGGCCGGCCACCGCGTGCCGGCAAGCTGAGCATGCCGACCTGCCGGCCGGCGGAGCCTCAGCCCTCCGCGTAGTGCTCCATCCCGGCGAAGTCGATCACCACGCACGGCTCATCGCCCACGACCCAGCCGTCGTGTCCCGGCGGGATCGCGACGATGTCGCCGGCGGCCGACTCCATCTCGGTGCCGTCGTCCATCCGGGTCCCGAGCCGGCCGGAGAGCACGTACCCCAGGTGCGCGGCCTGACAGCTATCGGTGCCGGCGATCGGGGCCACATGCTCGGACCATCGCCATCCCGGCTCGAAGGTGGCCTTGCCGACTACGCCGTCGCCGATCCTCAGCAGCTCGACCTGTCCCTTGCCGGCCATCGGCCTGACCTCGTCCGGCGCTGTGAAGCTCTTGGTCTGCGGTTGCATCTCATCTCCTGTCGTCGTTGTCTGTGATTGCAGGGAATCTGTGAGGCTCTGAAGCTGGGCGCCGGGCCGCCCGCGCGCCGGCACTCCGCGCGCCGGCACGCCCCGCCCCGGCACGCGCCGGACGGCTCATCGGCTTGCGCTCGCCGGCGGCACGTGGTGGTTGCCGTGAAGGACG
>DAHVAB010000241.1 GCA_027314825.1 Solirubrobacterales bacterium | reverse complement strand
GATCTCGAGCGTGTCCGCCACCGTGACCGAGAGTCCACCGATCAGCATCGCCTCCCGCGCCCGCGAGGAGCCCGCCATCAGGCCCAGCTCGGCGCGGCGAGCCGCCTCCGCCGCCGCGAGCGTGCCATGGCAGGCGCGGACCCCTCCGTCGAGGCCGAGCTCGCCGAACAGGGCAAGGCGCTCCAGGGCGGCGGCCGGCGCCTGGCCGCTGGCCGCCAGCACCGCGCAGGCGATCGCCAGATCGAACGACGAGCCGACCTTGCGCAGGTCGGCCGGCGCCAGGTTCGCGGTTATCTTCGCCTGCGGGAAGCAGAGCCCGGAATTGACGATCGCCGCGCGCACGCGGTCACGCGCCTCGCGCACGCCGGCGTCGGCGAGACCCACGATCCGGAAGTCCGGCAGGCCGCGGGCGACATCGACCTCGACGCCGACCGGGTGCGCGTCGAGCGCCTCCACGGCGAAGGTGTGCGCCCTCGCCAGCCCGAATCGCGGCACCTCCGAGTCGCCGTCGACCATGAGCGGCGCGGCCTCGTCTGCAGTTCTCGAACAAGCCATGACCGCCAGGCTACGCACGGCTTGGGACGGCTCGCGCGATCGGGCTGCGACGCTCCATCGGCGCGACCCGCAGATGTATCTTTGAGCGCACGCCCACAGTGCCCTCCCGGGATCCCCGCGCGGCGGCCCACGGGATCGCGCCAGGGCGCCGGCGGGGTCGGCATTCGAGTCGGAGGTGTCCAGATGCGCAGGACGATGCTGGCGGCAGCGATCGGCGCGACGCTCCTCGGCGCGACGCCCGCGCTCGCGGGGAGCGCGACGGGCATGCGCGCGCGCAGCGGCGCCCTCAGCCACGAGGCGACCCCCGCGACCCCCGCGACAGCGACCACCGTGACAAGGACGCGCGCCGGCATCACCGCGAGGCTCACCTACGCCGGCCACTACCCGAAGTTCAGGGAGACGCTCACGATCTCCACCCACGGCCGGATCGCCTACCGGCGGGCGATCTCCCAGCGGCGCTGCGAAGGCGTCTGCGGCCCGCTGCCCGGCCGCGCCTCGCTGCGGATCGTGCCCCTGCAGCGCGGCGGCGCGACGCCCGCGGTTCTCCTCTCCTTCAACACGTTCGGCAGCGACTGCTGCACGATCGAGCAGATCCTCTACCTCCACCGCAACCGCTGGGCGCTCGCCACGCGCAACTTCGGGCCGGTGCCGGCACGGGTCGCGCGGCTGCGCGGAGACCTCTACCTGATCGGCGGCGAGAAGTCGTTCGCAGCCCGCTTCGGGCCGATGGTCGCGGTCGCGCTGCCGATCGAAGTGCTGCGCTTCTCGGCGGGCCGCTTCCACGACGTGACCCGCCGCTTCCCGCGGCTGATCGCCAGGGACGCCGCCAGGTGGCTCGCCGCCTTCAAGCTCCAGGCCAGGCGGGGCGGCCCGGCCGACGGCGCCGCGATCGCCGCCTGGGCGGCCGACGAGGACTCTCTCGGCCACAGCCGCCGGGTCGCCCGCTACCTTGCCGCGCAGGCTGCGCTCAAACACCTCGACGCCGGGCCCGGATTCGGCGGCGACGGCAAGCGGTTCATCGCACGGCTCGACGCCTTCCTGCGCCGGCGCGGCTACCTGCGCTGAGCGCCGGCGGCGCTCTCACCGGTCAGCCACCGGTGCGCCTGCCGCCGGCTGCGGCTCCCGGCGGCCGCTCGATCCGGGCCGACACGCGACCCGCGCAACCGGACCCGGAGGGTCCGGTCCCACACCGTTCCTACACATCTCCCGCGCGCGCGAGCATCTCGGGCTCGCCCGTGCTCAGCACCACCGGCTCCGGCGCGGGCTTCGGCTCCGGCTCAGGCTCGTCACGGTGGTGATACTTGCCGCCGCGCAGGAGCGAGGCGAAGGCGGCGATCAGGCAGGCGACCACCGCGAAGGTGAACGCGGTCGCGAGCGCGGAGGAGAACGGGCCTGCGATCAGATGCGGGAAGAAGCTGCGCCCGGTCAGGGTCGCCGCCTGCGCATGTGTCAGCCCGCCCAGCACATGCCCTCCCAGCAGCGAGCGGACCGGGTTATACCCGAGGAACGCGGCGAACAGGGTCGCGACCGGGGGCAGGTGTGACACCTTCGCCGCGACGGCCGGCTGGACGCCGTGAGCCACGAGGCCCGAGTCGAGCGCTCCCGGCAGCCCGGAGGCCAGCCCGATGATCATCAGCGAGAAGAAGATCCCGATCGAGAGCACCATCGCCGAGTTCTGGAAGGTGGTGCTCATGCCGCCGCCCGCCCCACGCTGACGCGCCGGCAGGCTGTTCATGATCGCGGTCCGGTTGGGCGAGGCGAAGAGGCCCATGCCGGCGCCATTTATGAACAACAACGCTGCAAACACCGGGTAAGAGAAATCCACCGGCAGCAGCAGCAGCCCCACGAACGCCGCCGCCGCAACCACCATTCCCCCTGTGGCGAACGGGCGGGCGCCGAAGCGATCCGAGAGCGTGCCCGAGATCGGGCCGGCAACGAAGAAGCCGGCGATCATCGGCAGCATGTATATCCCCGCCCACAGCGGCGTCGTGGCAAAGCTGTAGCCATGCTCAGGCAGCCAGATGCCCTGCAGCCAGATGATCAGTATGAACTGCAGCCCGCCCCGGCCGATCGCCGAGAGCAGGCTCGCGATGTTCCCGGCGGTGAACGCGCGGATCCGGAAGAGGTCCAGGTGAAACATCGGCTCCGCCACCCGTGTCTCTATAACGCAGAAGGCGATCATCGAGACGATCCCGCCCCCTATCAGGCCCATCACCAGCGGGCTCGTCCATCCCATCGTATGCCCGCCGTAGGGCTGGATGCCGTAGGTGATCCCCACCATGATCGCTATCAGCCCCACTGCGAATGTCACATTCCCCCACCAGTCGATCTTCGCCGGGTGACGCTCGCTCAGATCCTTCAGCTTCATGTACCCCCAGGCGGTGCCGAACACCCCGACCGGCACCGAGATCAGGAAGATCAGCCGCCAGGAGACGGGCGCCAGCACCCCGCCGAGCACCAGCCCGAGGGTCGAGCCGGCGGTGGCGGCGACCATGTTGTACCCCATCGCCATCCCCCGCTGGTGGACGGGGAAGGCGTCGGTCAGGATCGCCGCGGAGTTCGCGAAGAGCATCGCCCCTCCGAACCCCTGTCCGACCCGCATGAGGATCAGCCACAGTCCGCCCGCGGCGCCCTTCATCCACGTCACCGACAGGAGGATCGAGAAGACCGTGAACACCAGGAAGCCGAGGTTGTACATCCGCGCGCGGCCATAGATGTCCCCGAGACGGCCGAGGCTCACCACCAGGACGGCCGTCACCATCAGGAACCCCATGATCATCCAGAGCAGGAAGCTCGTGTTCCCCGGTGTCAACGGGTCGAGTTTGATGCCCCGGAAGATGTCCGGCAGCGAGATCATCACGATCGAGGAGTCGATCGTCACGATCAGCACGCCGAGCGTCGTATTCGACAGGGCGATCCACTTATACCTATCGTCGGGCGTCCGCGTCCCGTCGGCGGGCCTTGGCCCCACCGGGGCCCCATTGGCCTGCGCTCCGACGCCGCCGGCGTCCTTCGCCCGTGCTCTCAGCCGCATCGTGCCGATGATAGCGGACGTGAACGTAAGGTTCCGGTTATCGGCGCTGGCGGCCGGTCCCGTCCCGTCCCGTCCGCCCGGCGGGGGCCTGCCGGCCCGGCGCAGGCGGGCCGCTCAGATCGGCTGCGACTCGGCCCTTTGCAGCAGCAGCATGTAGAGGCTCCGCTCGGCCGAGCCGGGGAAGGGCAGCGGCAGCGCGCCGGTCATGAGCGTCACCTGCGCCGGGCCATACACGAAGCCGATGATCTCCATCCGCAGCGGCAGCGAGATCCCATGTGCGCTCAGCGGCACCGTCAGCTTCCAGCCGAACGCGCCGGCCGCGCCGGGCGCCGGCGGGGTGACGTTGCCGACCGAGACCCTTCCCATCCTCACGCCGCTGTGAGGCTCGTGTCGCACCATCAGGCTCAGGTAGCGCTGCAGGCAATACCGGACTCGGCCGCTGCGCAGAGCCGCCGCCTTCAGCGCGGCGCCGGCTGCGCTGCTGGCGACGCTCACTTCCGAGCGGGCGAAGGCGATGCCTGCCGAGCCTTTGCGCTCGTATTCCTTGGAGGCGCCTTCGGCGAGCGTGCCGGTGGGTTCGCCGGCCGACGCGATATCTGCCCCCGCGCCGCCGGCCCCGGCGCCTGCCCTGGCGCCGGCCCCCGCGCGTGCCCCCGTT
>DAHVAB010000240.1 GCA_027314825.1 Solirubrobacterales bacterium | reverse complement strand
TCTTTCCCTTCACGTCGCCGATCACGTACCCGATCTCCGCGACCTGCTGGGCGGGGCGCTCCTTGTCGAGGATCGCGAGCTCGGCGCCGATCTTGGAGGCGAACTTCTTGTTGAGCTTGACCCGGCCGGCGTCCGGCGATACGACGACCAGGTCGGAGAGGCCGAGGTCGGCGAAGTACTGGGTGAGCATGAAGAGCGCGGTCATGTGATCGACGGGCTTTGCGAAGAAGCCCTGGATCTGGCCGGCGTGCAGGTCCATCGTCAGCACCCGGTCGGCGCCGGCGGACTCCAGCATCCGGGCCACGAGGCGGGCGGAGATCGGCTCGCGCGGTGCGGACTTCTTGTCCTGCCTTGAGTATCCGAACCAGGGGGTGACCGCGATCACGCGGTGGGCCGATGCCCCGACGGCGGCGTCGATCATCAGCATCAGCTCCATCAGCGCATCGTTGGCCGTCAGCCCGGCGGCGACGTTGCTGCACGTCGGCTGCACGATGAACATGTCCGCGCCGCGAACGGACTCCTCGTAGCGGCAGTAGACCTCCCCGTTTGAGAAGGTCTTCAGCGTCACCGGCCCGAGATCGACTCCGAGCTTGCCGGCGATGTCGACCGCCAGCTGCGGGCTCGCGCGGCCGGCGAAGAGCATCAGCCGCTTGTTGTAGTCGATCGGCAGGCTCGTGGCGAGCTTGGCGCGCGTGTCGATCGCACTGCCCATGTCGCGGTCAGTGTAAAGGCGATCGCGGCGGGGAGGCCGGCTCAGCGCGCCGGCGGTGCCTTCGGGGGGCGCTGCGCGTAGCCGGCGATGTTGCTCTGCCGGCTGCGTGCGATCGCCAGGGCGCCGGGCGGCACGTCCTCGGTGATCACCGATCCGGCCGCCGTCTGGGCGCCGTCGCCGACTGTGACGGGCGCGACGAACGAGGTGTCCACCCCGCCCCGCACGTTGCTGCCGATGGTGGTCCGGTGCTTCGCCCGCCCGTCGTAGTTGGCGGTGATCGTGCCGGCGCCGAGATTGCTGTTCTCGCCGATGTCGGCGTCCCCTATGTAGGAGAGGTGGGGCACCTTCGTGCCCGCGCCGATGCGTGAGTTCTTCACCTCGACGTAGGTTCCGACCTTGGCCTTCGCGGCCAGGACCGCGCCGGGGCGCAGATATGCGAAGGGGCCGACCGTGGCGTGCTCGCCCACATCGGCGTCCTGCAGGTATGACATCCGGACGGTCGCGCCCTCGCCGACCCGCGTGTCGATCAGGACGCAGTGCGGCCCGATGTGCGCGCCCGCGCCGATCGCGGTGGCGCCGCGCAGCTGCGTGCCCGGCTCGATCACGGCGTCGGCTCCGATCTGCACGTCCACGTCTATCCACGTGCTCTGCGGATCGAGGATCGTCGCGCCGGCGCGCATGTGGCGCTCGTTGATCGCGCGGCGGGCGATCGCTGTGACCTCCGCCAGCGCGGCGCGATCATTGACCCCCATCATCGCGCGCGGGTCCTGCACCGCATGCACGGCGACGGCGCCCCCGGCGGCGATGATCGGCTCCAGCGCCTGAGGTAGATACAGCTCCCCCTGCGCGTTGGCGGCGGTGAGCCTCGGCAGGGCGTCGAGCAGCGGCCCGGCCTCGAAGAGGTAGACCCCGGCGTTGACCTCGTCTATCGCCATCTCCTGCTCGCTGGCATCTCCCGCCGCCTTCGTCTCCACGATCCGCTGCAGCGTCCCGTCGGCGGCGCGGACGATCCGCCCGTACCCGCTCGGATCCTCCAGCACGGCGCTCATCACGCTCGCCGCCGCCCCCGCCTTCACGTGCGCCGCGACCAGCCCGGCGATCGCCTCGGCGCTCAGCAGCGGCACGTCTCCGCTCAGCACGAGCACCGGCCGCTCGGCGGCGATGTGGCTCGCGGCCGCGCGCACGGCGCCGCCCGTGCCGTCGGGGACCGGCTGGACGACGAGATCCACCCCCTCCGGCATCGCCTGCTGGAGCGGCCTGCCCGGCGCGTCGACCACCACCACGTTGGCCGCCCCCGCCTCGATCGCCGCCCGCACCGGCCAGAGCACCATCGCCCGCCCGCAGATCTCATGCAGCGCCTTCGGCAGCGCCGAGCGCATCCGCGTGCCCCGGCCCGCTGCTAGGACGATGGCGGTGAACTGGCTCACGGTGGGGACCCTATAGCCCTGCGGTGGAGCTGGGGGGCAGGGATTCGAACCCTGATTCCCAGGACCAAAACCTGATGTCCTGCCATTGGACGACCCCCCAATGACGCTCACATGCTCGCAGGTATCCGCACCGTGCGTGATCTTCTGGCGCCGGACACGCTCTCAGAGGGTGGATCTGAGAGGATCGCGACGATTCGAGACAGGGGAGCAGGTGGATGAGGCGAAACGCTCATGTAACGGTCCTGGCCGCGCTGGCGGCGCTCGCGCTGCCCGCCACGGCGGGCGCGCACGGGACGGCGAGGGGAAGGCGGGACACCGGCCGCCTCGCGCGCTCGCACGGGCACGGACCGTGTCGCGGAGCCGCGCTGCGGCCGGGGCGCGCCGACATGGCCCTGGTGACCCGCTCGACGCTCTGCCTGATCGACCGCGTCCGCCGCGCGCACCATCTGCGTCCGCTGCGGATGAGCGGGCCGCTGCGGCATATCGCCTCCGGTCAGAGCGCCGATATGACGATCGGCCACTACTTCGGCGATGCGAGCCTCTCCGGGCAGAGCCCGCTGCAGAGGATCCTCGCCTCCGGCTACCGCGGCGGCGCTCGCGGCTCCCTCTCGATCGGCCAGAACATCGCCTGGGCCACCGGCGGCCAGGCGCGCCCGGCGGCGATCGTCCACACCTGGATGGCCTCCCCGCCGCACCGGCAGATCCTGCTGAGCGCCGCCTACCGGATGATCGGCGTCGGCATCCACGCCGGCACGCCGTCAGCCGGCGCGGGCGGCGCCACCTACACGATCCTGCTGGCGTCCTGAGCGGCGGCCGTGCCCGCGGCGTGAGTGGCGGGTGCCGTTGCAGTGCTCGATCCGGATGTGGGTGACCCGGTGGATGGTGATGCCGTTCTGGGAGACGAATGTGGTGGGCATCGGCAGCCAGATGACGTGCGCCGCCTTGCGCTTGTGGGCGTGCCTGTGGCCGTGATGCTTCTTGCGGCTGGCGGCATGGCCCGTGTGGCCGTGGTGCTTGCGGTGAGCGTGGTGCTTGCCGTGCTTGCCGTGCTTGCCGTGCGCGTGGCGCCTCTTGCGGTGCTTGTGGCTGCTGATGGTGCAGAGGTCGGTGGCGGCGGCGAGGGCTGAGTGGCGACCCTCTGGGAGGGTGAGCTTGAAGCTGCCTACCGGCTCGTCTGGAACGTTCTTGAACGTGGTGGAGATGATCCCCGTCTTTTCGGCGATGTGGGTGGCGCCTACCAGGTCGATCGTTACGTGGTAGCCCTGCAGGACGAGGATGAGGCTTGGGAACTGGACGCCCGCGTGGCTGACGAAGATGGCGGGCCCCTTCAACGGTTCCGGGAGGATCGGCGTGTTCGCTTCGGCATGGCCGACGATCGAGGCGGCCGGGCAGCCGGAGGGGTCCTTGTTGAATTGCTGTTCGGTGCAGGCGTGCTGCAGGGTCGCGAGCTCTGCCGGCAGCTCTCTGGGCAGGGAGACCTTGACGAGGTGGATGTTGGAGTCGACCCCGAGCGTGTCGCCCATCGAGAGGTGGACGGAGATGCTCGCCCCGTGCTTGCGGCTCGTCTTCCCGTCTGTCGTGGCGGTCAGCTTCGGCTGGAACTTCAGTTCGTGGCAGGCCGCCTCCTGGAACGGGGTCGAGACGGTCGCGACCGTCCCGGCCGGGCTCGTCATTCGGCTGGAGACCGGGTGCGGCTTGCAGCTGGTCGGGTTGAGCGTGAAGTTCGGCCGGTCGATCGAGACCTTGATGTCGCGGACGTGCGTGACGATCCCGTCGATGATCGTCGGGATCGGTTCGGAACCGGTCGGACTGATCGACACCTGGCCGGTGTACGGGTTGATTTCCAAGCCGAAGCGGATCACGATCGTCCCCAGGTCGAACGGGCCGATCACCGCACTCGTGATGCTGACGACGGAGTACGGGTCGCCGTGGAACGGGCCGGCGAAATACAGGACGCCCGGCACGTAGTCGAGGACCGCGCCGACTCCCGTGCCGACGACCGTATGGCCGATCAGGCTCGCCGCCGGACACGACGGGCTCGCAAGCTCCTGGCTGCCGGTGACGTGCCGGGCCGCTTCGATGTCGGCTTCCGGACAGGACGGGACGCCTTTCAGATCCGCCGTCA
>DAHVAB010000023.1 GCA_027314825.1 Solirubrobacterales bacterium | reverse complement strand
GATGCCCGCGCGGAACGGCGATTGGAACAGGTCCGGGTTCTTGGCGGTGACCGTGCTCCAGCGCAGCGTGTTCAGAAACGCGGCGAACAGGCGGGGATCGTCGAACCCATCCGCGCCCAGATCGGCCCACCCCTCCTGGTCGATGATCTGGCGGTCAGGCTCGTAGTCCCAGAAGACCCGGAGCTCCTGGCCCTGGGCGTCGTCGTCCGCGCAGGCCAGCTCGATGATCGGCGAGCCGGGTGCGCTGCTGTCGACGTGCTGGACGAGCCAGTTGCGTGAGCGCAGACGCACGAGCTCGCCGGACTCCGGCAACCGCTCCGGCAGCGCCCAGTCCGTCGCCTGGACCGTCATCCCTCGGTCACCCCAAGATCGCATGGTCCCCTCGAAGCCATAGCTGCCGGAGCGTATCGCTCGGCTCCGTCGCCCATTGGCGCCCGCGTCCTCTGGCCACGGCGGCCTCCGAAGCCGCTCCGTAGAGCGCACGTGCGCGCGCTCGCGGAGCGGCTCGGCCGCAGCGAGCCGGAGATGCCATCGATCAGCGTCCCCCTCGCGCACGAGCAGAAGATCGAGCGCTACCGCGCGCTGCAGAGCGTCGCCGACCAAGCAGAGCACGCCGCCGAACGCGACCGGCGCGCCACGCCGGCGGCGCAGAGCCCCGGCGAGCACATCACGCGCGTGCTGGGCGAGCGCCCTGGCGCCGGCCGGCCGGCGGAGCGCCAGCAGTGGGATCGCGCAGCCGAGGCGATCGAGCGCTACCGCGACACCCACAACATCGATCCGGCGGAGGCCACGACGCTTGGCCCGGACCCGCGACGCCTGAACGCCGGTTACGAGCAGATCCGTGATTGGGAGGCCGCCGGCGAGCAGATCCTCCACGCGCGCGAGCGGCTCGGCATATCCCCGCCCGGCCTCGGCACGATCGAGGAGCGCCTCTCTCGGATCGCGGGGATCATGCCCCAGCGCGACATCGACCCGCACCGCGATATCGGACGGGGACGGTAAGCCCGGCGCTTCACACGCCTTGGCGCATTCGCCCTGCTCGCGGTCTATACGCATGAACCCCCGGCCCCTGCCCAACGCCAGTGAGTACCCACGCGCACACCCACCACCGTCTGCGCCTCACCCGCGAAGACGTGCTCGACGGCCGCCAGGTCGCCGACCTGCTGCGCATGCCGATCTCCACCGTCCTGGAATACGCCCGCCGCGGCCTGCTGCCCGCCCGCAAGCTCGGCCGCCGCTGGATCTTCCGCTGCGACGAGATCGAGGCACCGGTACGGTCCCCTCGCGGCGAGATGGGCGATTGAGTGGCCCTGCACGAGGCGCAAGGCGCAGCGCAATGCTGTTTGCAATCGCGCCTATTTGACGTATCATTGTGACGTTATGAGCGCCCGGACGCAAACACGTTCCGTGCCTTCGCGCTTGGCGCCGGTGCTCGAGCAGCTTGAGTTGCGGCAACCCTCGGTGGTGACCCGGTCGCTGCTGGCGGAGCTGCTGACGGCATCGCAGACACGGCTTGCGCCTGAGGTGGCCGCCGAACGCCTTGTGCGCCTCGGATGGCTTCTCCCGCTGCGCAAGAGGGACTCCTGGGAGTTTGCGCCCGCGGCCCGCGCGGGCCGCTTCGGTGCGGGCGACCCCTGGATTGAGCTGCGGGCGTTGCTTGCGCACGATCCCGCTGCGCCGGTGGCGGTCGCCTTCGAGTCGGCCGTCTGGGAGCTCGGGCATTCATCACATCAGCCGACCCGGCCGGTGCTGGCGCACAGAAGGGGGTGGCGCGTGCCGGCAGCTCTCCACTGCCGCACCGTCACCTTCGACTGGCGCGTTCCGAGCCGGACCGTTCGTGGGCTGCCTGTATGGACCGAGGCGACGGTCCTCGTCGCCGCGGCAGAGCGCCCGGCCGCCCACGGCAACTGGGGCAACGCCGACGACTGGCTCGCCAACACGTTTCGCGCCGCCGTCCGCGAGGACATCCTGACCGAGGCCAGGGGCAGGCGCCCCTCGACGCTCGCTCGACTCGGCTACCTCGCCGATTGGGCGGGCCAGGATGAGATCGCGGGCGAGATCGAGGCGCTGCTTCCCGCACGGCTTCCGGTGAGCTTCCTGGGGTCGCGCGATCGCCGGGACAGGTGGAGCCGCCGCTGGCGCCTCTACGACGCGTTGCTGCCGCGACGATGATTGCCGATCTCGGGATCGCGCTCAAGGGCGCTCGAACGCCATACGTGCGGTCGGCTGTATGGAACGCGACAGGTGCCGCGATGCCTATCGGCCGCGCGGATCGAGCCGTCCGGCTGCGCGCTCGGATGCGACGAGGGCCTCAAGTGCGTCGAGTGCCGTCTCGGGGCTGATCGGTGCGGATGGCCGCCGGACGTGGTCCGGGGCGTCGGGAGGGTGCAGGTGGTAGGGCTGCTCGGGGTGCCCGTCGGGGTCGAACTCGTGGCGGATGCGGGCGCTACCGGCCTGTCCGTGGTAGGAGTAGCTGCTCAGATGCAGGCCCTCGCGCTCTTGAGCTTCCTCGTGAGGATGCTCCGACCAGCGCTCGGTCAGGGTGAAGGTGATGCGTTCGTCGGGCTCGGCGTCCTCGTCGGTGTCGGCATCGGGCAGGTGCACTGCCCTCATGTGGATCAGTCCGAGCGGCGGGTCGTCTTCCCAGCGCGACCGTGCCCGGCCCGCCACGTCGAGAAGGTAGCCGCGCGCGTTCAGCAGCGCGTGCAACTCCTCGAAGCGTCGTGAGACGAATGTGCTGATGTGCGGCACGGCGCGCGTTTCTACCAGAGCGATAGGCCGGCACCGTGGCGCGGCGCCCAATGGTGTCGATTTTGTCGATTCCGATGATGGCTTTGATAAGCTGGACGTGTCGATACCGACGGAGAAGGACACGCGATGACCGACCTCGACAGGCAGTACTGGAAGATCAGAGAGTTCGCTGAGCACTTCGGGCTGGACCGGAGCACCGTCTACAACCAGATCGAGCGGGGCGAGATTCGCGAGATCCGGATCGGCAAGACCGCGCTGCGCATCCCCACAGAGGAGGTTCGACGCATACTGGATAGCTTCGTGGAGCCCCGCGAGCGGCCGGAGCATCTGGATGACCGGGCTCGTGACTTCGAGGCTCGCACCGGACGGACACCCGCAGAGTTCGCGACAGCGTGGCGCAGCGGCGAGATCGAAGACACGCCCGCCAACTCCCGCGAGGCGATCGAGGCGCTCGCGCTGCGCGAGGCGCTGCAGCCGCGCGCCGCCGCGTAGCCGGCGGCGCCAGTTGCGCCTCCTCTGCGCGCGGCAGGCGTGCGATGGACGGGGCGGCCCGATCGCTGCCTTCTGCGTGAACGCGACAAACGCACGCGCTTCGTCCGGAGCAGCAGCGTGCGACCGGCTGATCGAGACGCCTGCTTGCTCGTGGGAGCGCTGCCTCTGCGTCAACCATTGCCCAGAACCGCATATCCGCCCGCTCGTCGGGCTACCATTGGTCTATGGCAACTGTTGCGAAGAGGCTCGATGTGAAGGTGGGCGAGCTCGTAGAGATCGCGGGGCGCCGCTATGAGGTTGTCCCAGATCGCGAGGGCGGCGTGACGATCGAGCCGTCGATCACCCCCGCGAGAGACCTGCACGCGCAGCGGGGAACCAAGCCTGCCTCCGTGGAGGACTTCGAGCGTCTCTCCGCCGACGTGCCCTACGACGACGAGGGCTAGCGGTGCCAGACACTCCGGCGGGCGGTCCGCTGGCCGTGTCGATCGAGTTTGGCGCGCTCGAGTGGGAAGAGGAGGTCGAGCGCTACGACCCCCACTCGCCTGCTCGAGTTCAGGCGAAGGGCGCCCGCAGGGCGATCGAGGCCAGCACGGCAATGCTCGACTGGAAGCGCTGCAAGGCCGACGGGCCGGGCCGAACCAGGCTGCCAGGTTGCCGCAAGCTCTATGTCCCGCTCGGCAAGGAGGGCGCCTCGGAGGCGCCATACGGATTCGTGTTCCAGCTGATCCAGAAGCCCGACGACAGCCTCGCTTGGAACCTGGTCGCCTTCGGCGAGCGTCACCCCGCCAGTGACAGAACCCGCAATGTCTACGAGCGGGCTCACAAGCGTCTGCATGGCCGCTATCCGTAGCTGAGGCTCCGGAGCGGGCGTCCTGCCGGTCGATTACAAGAACGCCTGCTTTCACGCAGAAGCGGGCGTCGCGCCGGTCGCCCGCGACGCGCTTGCTCCGGACGACGAGCAGCTACCAAGCGGGCGCCTTGAGGCGGCAACCGCTCTCCGAGCCGCAGCCCGCCGGCCACAGCCCCTGCCCCCGACCGCCGCACCCGGCCTACGCCACCCGAAACGCAAGGTTGACCCGCTCCACATCCTCCGGCCGAGCCTTGGCGTGCATGTAGCGCTCGGTCGTGGCAATTCGCGAGTGCCCAAGGAAGTCCTGTACGAAGCGGGCGTCGGCGTGGCGGGCCACGAGGCTGCCGGCGGCGTGGCGCAGGCCGTGGAAGCGCACGGGGCGGAGGCCGGCGGCGTCGCGGGCGGCGTTGTAGCGGCGGCGGATCGCCGATGGGTTCAGGCGCCAGCCGAGGCGCGAGCAGAAGACGTAGTCGTCGCGCCCGGTGTAGTCGCCGCGGGCCTGCAGACGGGCGAGCGCTTCGGCGGCCGGGTCGGCGAGCGGCACGAGGCGGGCCTGCCAGCTCTTGGTCGGCCCCTCGACTTTGGCGGAAACGGCCCTCTGGACCATGATCCGACGTGCGTCGATGTCGATGTCGCCCCAGCGCAGCGCGAGCAGCTCGCCGAAGCGCAGGCCGGTGTAGGCGGCGATCCGGAAGAGCTCGGCGCCCTGCGCGTCCTCGCGTGCGCGCCAGGCGATCTCCTCCGGGCTGAGGCCGGGGAACTGCTTGCCGCGGTGGCTGCCGGCTGCCGCACGCTCGGCGAGCGCCTCGATCTCGTGCGGCTCGTAGAAGTCCACCCACCGCGCGCGGACCTGAGCTCACGCCTCAAGTACGCCGGTGCGCCTTCACCGGCAGCGTCGCGACGGCGCGTTCAAGGTCGCCGCGGTCGATGATGCGCTCGACGAGGAAGCCCACGTGCTCCTGTGCTTTGAGCGCTCGCAACTCCTCGCGCGTGAGCGGCCGGTAGAGGATGCGATAGCCGCCACGACGCAAGCGCAGCCAGGGCTGACGTCCGGTGAGCTGCTTTACGTCCAGGTTCGCCGGCTGCGGGTCGGCGGCGAGGTCCTCTTCGATGAGCCCTACGAGCTGTCGTCTGTTCTTGTGGTCGATGCGGCGCAGGTCGTGCAGCGCGCTCTTGGAGAGCTCGATGTGGTGCATGCTCCCGGCCTGCTGCCGCTCTACCGCTTGCTGGTGTGCTTGCCTGCTTCAAGCTCGTCGCGAACGTCGGCGAGCGACACCGTCTCGCCAGCGGCCAATTCGGCATCGGCGCTCGCCATGCCCTCGACGAACTCGGGGGCATGAGCCAGCACGAAGTCCTCGAACTCCTCGGAATCCAACGGCAACATGTAGGCGACCGGCCGTCCCCGTCGCGTGATCAGCGCCGGCTGCCTGCTCTTCTCCATGTCGTCGATGATCGAGCTCGCCCTTCGTGCCAACTCGCGTATGCCTACAGTGCTCATCTCGTCGCCCCGCGCGTCAGGTACGTATCCATGTACGTACAAGCTTAGCATCGGCGGGTTGCCGCGAACGGGCCTGATGAAGGTCTGGCACGCTTCGCTCCGCGCCCCCTCCAGCCCACCAGCTTCCCGCGGTGGGCTGAACCGCCGCGAAACCCCGCAAAACGCGCCCCATCTCGCAGCGCCGCAATCGCCGAGAAACGGCGTCCTCATGCGGGATTCGGCCCTTCCTGATCCCGCTTGTGGTCCAGGCGGTCGGGGGTTCGAGTCCCCTCGCTCACCCTCACGAAGCCTGCATGGCCGCGCGGGTTTCTGCCTCCCCGGAGTGCTTGCGGCCGGACCATTGAGGCGCGCGGGACCGCCGCGATCCCTGGGTGTGCAAGGAAGTCCTGCGCAGGCTCGTGTGAAAGTTGTGAGGCCGCCGGGGCGGCCGCGGGTCGCCGGTTGGCGCGTTCGCGGGCGGCCCGGCGGCACCTGCGACGGTGGCGCTGTCGCAGGTGCCGACCGTTGGCGGCAGGACACCTGCGAGGCACCGTCAACGAGCCAGCGTCAACGAGCCAGCGTCAGCTCACCTGTGGGCCGGTTGGCGCGACGGGGCGTCGACCGGCTCGTGTGCCGCGGGGCGGCTCATCGGTCGAGATCCGAGCCGTTGAGCTCTCAGTTCACGCGCGTTCTCGGCTGCCGGCAGGTCCGCGCTCGGCCCGGGGATGAAGCGGCCGGTGGTGAACGCGGCCAGCACCGCGATCAGCGCGCCCGTGCCATAGAAGAAGCCGATCATCTCGACTGCGGCGAGGTTCGGTCCGCCGAGCGGAGCTCCGATGCCGGAGATCAGCACGCCGGCTTCCGGGTGCTGCCAGAACATGCTTACCGATGGTCCGACGAGCAGCCATGCGCCCGCGATGAGAGCCAGCCAGGAGCCGGCGGTCCCGCTCACTCTGCGCGCGGCGCCCATCATCGTCAGGCCCGCGATGATCGCCGCGGCGGCTGGCAGGATGTCAAGCCATAGGCGGTTCAGAGTGAAGTGCCATGTGGCGTCCGGTGCGAAGCCGTAGCGAAGTAGGGGCCGACGAATGGGATGAGGCCGGCCCATAGCGCGAGCAGGATGACAAGTATTCCGGCGCCCGCGCCGGTGACGCGTGAAACTCGCATCAGGTCACCTCCTGTGGTCGTCTCAGGTGGTCTTCCCGGTGAGCGGGCCAGCAAACACGGATTGTGGCTCGGGGTACGCGCCGGCTCATCTGCCGGCGGCCGGGGAGGGCTGTAGCGGCTCGGGGTGCGCGCCGGCTTATCTGCCGGCGGCCGGGGAGTGCTGTTGCGGCTCGGGGTGCGCGCCGGCTCACCTGCCGGCGGGCGGGCAGTGCTCGGGTCTCCGCCGGAGAGCGGGCTCGGCGGAGAGCAGCTCGGCCAGGTGGATTGCGCGAGCTCCGTCCGTGGCGAGCTGTTGGTCTCGCGGGCGGTCCGGGGTGTCGCCTTCCGGCGGGGTGTCGCCTCGTGATTCGGTCTTGCCTGGCACGCGGGCGCCCGTACCCGCCGGCGCGGAGCGCAAACGGGTTCTGTGCGCAGCGGTCCGCATGCGGACTTCCTCGTTTTCGCCCCGGGGGAGACGGGAAGGCCGTGCAGCATGAGGCTGAGCGAGACCCTGCCGCTGCTGCGTGTCGCGCGTCCTCCTGCGCCGGGCGGTGCTGGCAGGCTGGCGAGGTGCCGCAGCATCGAGGATGTGGCGCGCGTCGCTCGTAGGCGGCTGCCGATCGGCGCGCGCAATTACCTGGACGGCGGGGGGGAGGGTGAGTACACGCTGCGTCGCAACAGGGCGGCCTTCGATGAGCTCGAGCTGCTGCCGGAAATGCCGCGAGAGGCGCAGGATGTGGATACCTCGACGACCGTTCTCGGACGTCGCGTGCCGCTGCCGTTCGCGCTCGCCCCCGTCGGCGCTCCGCGGATGTTCCACCACGACGGCGAGCTGGCCGTCGCGCGAGCCGCACGGCGTGCCGGCATTCCCTATGGGATCTCCACGCTCGCCACGACCTCGGTGGAGGATGTCGCCGCGGAGACGAACTCGCCGCTGTGGTTTCAGCTGTATGTCTGGGGCGACCGTGCGGAGGCGAAGGAGGCGGTGCTGCGCGCGAAGCAGGCGGGCTTCGACGCGCTGCTGTTCAGCGTTGACACCTCCTTGCGCTCCAAGCGTGAGCGTGAGCAGCGTGCGGGCCTCGACCTGCCTCAAGCGCATCTGTCGGTGAGGACGTTCCTGGATGGCGCACTGCACCCGGAGTGGGCGTGGCACTTTCTCAACTCGGAGACGATCAGCTTTCCCAACATCGGTCCGCCGGATCATCGCTCCCGCGAGAAGCTCGACCACATGTTCGATGGCACGGTGAGCCTCGAGGATCTGGAATGGATCCGTGAGCTGTGGGAGGGACCCTTGCTGCTCAAGGGCGTGATCCGGCCGGAGGAGGCCCTACGTGCGGCCGATGCGGGCCTGGACGGCGTGATCGTCTCAAACCATGGCGGGCGCCAGCTGGATCATGTGCCGGCCACGATCGACATGCTGGCGCAGATCGTCGACGCCGCCGGCGACAGGTTGGAGGTAATGGTTGACTCGGGCTTTCGTCGCGGCAGCGATATCGCTGTCGCGCTCGCGCTCGGCGCGAAGGCGGTCCTGCTCGGACGCGCGCACCTCTATGGGCTGGCCGCCGCCGGTGAGGCGGGAGTGCGCTACTGCATCGAGCTGCTCGCGGAAGAGCTGCGCATGACGATGGGCCTGTGCGGAGCCCGTAACGTCTCTGAGCTGAGTCCCGAGCTGATTCGCCGGCGCGAGCCGGCTTCGGCCCCCGATCCAGATGTCGTGCATCCAGGTCGGGGCTGAGGCCGCAACTCCTCCCTGTCGTTCGGCTTCCACTCCTTCGTGGCCATCCGGATACTGACGGGAACCGTTGTGGGCGGCTGCTCGCTCATCGCGCGGCTATCCTCGAGCGGAGGTGCTGAGATGGGGCGTCGGCGCGTTCGGCGCCCCGGCCTCGGGGGCCGGCGGGCACAGGATGCGAGAGTCCTGCCTGGCGTTTCGCCCGCGCGAGTCTCCGTTGGCTGGCGCGGGCGGGTCTATGAGGCCGCGTCGACGCTCCATCGCCGCGTGCAGCACGGTGGCGTATGACCTGATTAGGTGTGGCTCTCAGCCACCGACATGAGAGGAGCGCGCCGATGAAGAGCGAAACGGTCGAGATAGAGACGCAGGACGGGGTCGCGGATGCCTACCTGTCGCGGCCGGACGACGGCGAGCGTCACCCTGCGGTGCTGCTGCTCATGGACGCCTTCGGGCTGCGGCCGCAGATCGAGAGGATGGCCGACCGGATCGCCGCGGAGGGGTTCACCGTGCTCGCGCCCAACCTGTTCTACCGTGCCGGCCGCACACCCCTGCCCGAGATGCCGGACATCTCCGATCCGGAGCAGCGCGCGCCGTTCATGGCGAAGGTGATGCCGCTGATGCAGGCGCTCACGCCGGAGCGGATGGCGGCGGACGGCGCCGCGTACCTCGACTTCCTGGAGCAGGTCGGCGACGGCCCCGTCGCGATCACCGGCTACTGCATGGGTGGGCGCGCCGGCTGGCGGATAGCCGCGGCGCATCCCGACCGGGTGGCGGCCCTCGGCGCGTTCCATGCGGGCGGCATGGTCACCGAGGAGGCCGACAGCCCGCACCGCAGCGCAGGCGAGCTGAAGGCGAGGGTCGTCCTCGTGCATGCCGACAACGACCACAGCATGACCCCGGAGCAGATCGCCACGATCGAGCGGGCGCTCGAGGAGGCGGACGTGCAATATCGCTCCGAGCTCTTCGAGGGCGCCGCGCACGGCTACACGATGGCCGATACGCCCATGTATGACGAGGCGGCGGCGGAGCGGCACTTCAAGGAGCTGTTCGCTCTGCTGGAGAGCACGATCGCCGCGTGATCGGCCCGCGGGCCGCACGCGCCGATCGACGCCGGCGGCCGCGGCGCTGTGATAGACAGGAGGGGTGGCGACGATCAGTCTGAGCGAGGAGCGGCGCGTGAGCGCGCCGGCGGAGACGGTGTACGGCTACCTGGCCGACATGCGCGAGCACCATCCTCGATTCCTGCCGAGCGCATTCTCCGACTTCGAGGTGCAGGAGGGAGGGGTCGGCGACGGCACTCTCGTGAGCTACAAGGTGACGGCGGGCGGACGCGCCCGGGTCTACCGGATGAAGGTGAGCGAGCCCGACCCGGGCCGGATCCTGACCGAGTCGGATACCGAGTCGAGCCTGCGCACGACGTTCACGGTCCTGCCCAAGGATGGGGGCTCGCTGGTGCGGATATCGACCGAATGGCAGGGTGCAGGCGGCATCGGCGGGATCTTCGAGCGGCTGTTCGCGCCCCGGGTGATGCGCAGGATCTACGCCGAAGAGCTCGAGCTGCTCGACGCGTATGCGCGCCAGCGGGCCGATGGGAGCGCCCCTTCGGAGACGGCCTGAGGGGTCTCGCGCCCACCTGTCGCTGCCGGCGTGCCCGTCTCGCTCGCGGCGAGACCAAGATGTAACATCGCCCCGCCATACGGCCGCTATCGTGTCCGCGCAGTGCAGGCACAAGCCGTCATAGACGAGGCGATCCGCGGCCGTCGCACCCACAAGGTCTTCCAGCCGGAGCCGCTGCCGAGCGAGCTGATCTCGGAGATCCTGGATCTCGCCAGGTGGGCGCCCAATCACAAGCTCACGAACCCCTGGCGCTTCCGGGTGATCGGCCCGGAGGCCAAGGAGCGCTTCAAGCTCGTCGCGGAGGACGACAAGCCCGGCTCCGCCATCAAGCTCGATCGCACCCCGACGCTCATCTGTGCGAGCGCGCTCCTGCAGGGTGAGGATCGCCAGCGGCGCGAGGATCTGCTGGCCTCGGCGGCCGCGTGCTACATCGTGCTGCTCGCCGCCCACGCCCGCGGACTGGCCAGCTACTGGCGCAGCGTGCCGGTCATGGACAGCGAGGCCGGGCGGCAGGCGCTGCGCATCGGTGCGCAGGAGACTCCGCTCGGCCTGCTGCACCTCGGATATCCGCGGCAGACCCAGCGGGTGCCGGAGCGCGCGCCGGTGCAGGACGTGGTCAGCTTCCTGGACTGATCCGGCGGGTGCCGGGACGCGCCGGTCTCGGGCCGCGCACCGGTGCAGGACGTGGTCAGCTTCCTGGACTGATCCGGCGGGTGCCCGGACGCACCGGTCTCGGGCCGCGCGCCGGCGCGGCGGGACGCGGGATCCGCGCGGTCCGGCGCAAGCGCCGAGCACGCGTCACCCGGTCTTCACAAGCTCGATCCGCAGCCGATCCGGCTCGGCGGCCGCGAATGCCTCGCGCAGCTGCCCGGTGCCGGCGAAGCGTCCTCGCGGCAGCAGCCGGCGGCGCACGCTCACATGCAACGGCGGATCGTCCCGAAACGGCCACGGCTGCAACGTGACTCGTCCCTCGCCGAGCGGGGTGAGCGTGAGCACCGTCTCGGCGGCACCGGCCGTGGTGGGCGCCGCGTCGAGCTCGCGCGGCTCGCCCGAGCGCTGCAGGTCGGTGAGGCAGAGCTGCAGGGAGAGCACGTCGAAGAGCTGCAGCTGGGCGTATTGGTGCCAGCGCTCGGTGTCTGAGAGTGAAACGCCTGCGAGCAGCGCCGCCTGGCGCTCGTGCTCGCGTTCGACGAACCGGGTGATGCGCGGATCCTCCTGAGGGGGGACCGGCGGTGTCATTCGCGAGGCGGAGTCCGGAGCGCGGCCGTAGCGGCCGCGGCGCAGGCCGCTGACGTGCATCGAGACGAGCAATCCCGCGTGAGGATCCTCGTAGGCGACCGCGTCGGCGCACGCCTCATAGGAGCGCAGCAGCGGCTCCACCGGCGCCTGCAGGAAGCCGACCGGCTCGCCCTGCTCGCCAGCCAGCGGGTGGCGGTCCCAGATCGCCCAACCGTCGTCGTGGCGGTGAGCCGCGCTCAGAAGCGCCGCCGGCGCGGCGGAGAACGGGCCGGCGCCGAAGCTCTCCGCGAGCATGCCCGCGAGCTCCGCATGGTCGGGCTGCTCGATCAGCTGCCAGTGCTCATGTGTGTCGAGGACGAGCATAGATTGGGAGCGCAGGGCGCCGGCCGGGGGGCGACCGTCAGGTGAGGGTAGCTGCCGCCGGCCGGGGGTGGTGACGGTCAGGTGAGGGTAGCTGCCGCCGGCCGGGGGGGCGACCGTCAGGTGGGGGTAGCTGCCGCCGGCTGCCGCCGGCAGCCGCTTCCAGCTGTTCGCGGTCGAACCGCCATGTTCCTGGGGAAGAACGCTGATCGCCTCGTGCAGCCTGCGAGCTACGCTCACCGGGTCATGAGGGCATCCGCAGCCCGCCACCTGGGCGCTGCGGCGACCAGGAAGGCATCGTCGATGCGTGATCGGGAGGCGGAGGAGGCGATCTCAGAGAAGGGAGGGCTGCGGCTGGCCCCGGACGCGCTGCGGCGCCGTTGCGATCCCGCCTCGCTCACGTTCCGGAGCACGGCCGAGCTGGAGGAGCCGGTCGGGACGATCGGCCAGGAGCGGGCGCTGCGCGCGATCGAGTTCGGGATCGATATCGACAGCCGCGGATATAACCTGTTCGCCACCGGCGCGATCGGCACGGGCAGGCAGAGCACCCTGGAAGCGCGCCTGCGCGCCGACGCCGCATCCCGTCCCACTCCGGGCGACGTCGTCTACCTGCCGAGCTTCGCCGATCCGAGCCGCCCGCTCTGCAGGGTGCTGGCGAGCGGCATGGCGCAGCGGCTGGCCGAGGCGGCCCGCGGATTCGTGACAGAAGCTCACCATCGGATCGCCGCGGCATTCGAGAGCGAGAGCTATCAGCGCCGCCGCGCGGAGGCCGTGGGCCCGCTTGAGCATGAGCGCGACGCCGTGCTGGAGGAGGTCAAGCGCTTCGCGCGCGCGCGCGAGGTCGATCTGGAGCTGACGCCCGCCGGCGTGATGATGCTGCCGATCCTGGACGGCAAGCCGGTCAGCCCTCAGCAGTTCTCGCTGCTGCCGGGAGCCAATCAGGCCGCGTTCATCTCCGCGCGCGAGGAGGTGGCTCACGAGATGGGCACGGCGATCGGGCGCATGCGCGACATCGACGCTCGCGCCCAGCGGCGTCTGGACGAGCTCAACCGCGAGGTCGTGCTCTTCGCGATCGGCCATCGGATCGACGAGATCAAGCAGGAGCTGGAGCAGGCCACCGAGATCGCCTCCTGGCTGGACGCGGTCCGTGAGGACGTGATCGAGAACTACGCTCGTTTCCTGGGCAGACCCGACGCGCAGCTGCCCGGCCCGCTCGCCGCGATCGCCGAACGCGACTCGATAGACGAGCGCTATGAGGTGAATGTGTTCGTCTCCCACTCCTCAGAGCAGGGCGCGCCGGTCGTGGTCGAGCGCAACCCCACCTTTCAGAGCCTGTTCGGAAGGATCGAGTACCGGACCACCTTCGGCGCCGCGGTCACCGACCACAGCCACATCCGGGCCGGCGCGATTCACCGCGCCAGCGGGGGGTATCTGCTGCTGCACGCCGAGGAGCTGCTCTCACGCCCGTTCCTGTGGGAGAAGCTCAAGCAGATCCTGAGAAGCGGCCGCGCGCCCGTTGAGAACCTGGCCGAGCAGTACGTGATGTTTCCGTCGGCGAGCCTGGCGGCGGAGCCGATGGACGTGCAGGTGAAGGTGGTGCTGCTCGGCTCGCCGATGCTCCACCAGCTCCTCTACGAGCTCGACGACGACATGCGCGAGCTGTTCAGGGTGAAGGCCGACTTCGACGTGGAGATGCCGTGGAGCGATCAGGAGGTGGCCCAGTACGCGGCCTTCATCGCCGGCCAGGTCCGCTCGCAGGGGCTGCGCCACTTCAGGAACGATGCGGTCGCCGCCGCCGTCGAGCATGGTGCCCGCCGCGCCGCGCATCAGCACCGCCTCTCCACGCGGCTCGGCGAGATCGCCGACCTGGTCGCGCAGGCCAGCTACTGGGCCGGCCGCGAAGGCGCGCAGCTGGTCGGCGCCGAGCATGTCAGGAGCGCGATCGGCGAGCGGATCGCCCGGTCGAACCTGCTCGAGCGGCGGATCGGCGATGCGATCGCGGAGGGCACCCTTCACGTCGACCTCGACGGCGAGCGGGTCGGAGCGGTCAACGGCCTCGCGGTCAGCGCCGCCGGCGAATACGAGTTCGGCCACCCGGTGCGGGTGACCGCGAGCGCGGCGCCGGGAGACGGAAGGGTGTTGAGCATCGAGCGGGAGAGCAAGCTCTCCGGGCACATCCACGACAAGGGGTTCCTGACGCTGCGCGGGTATCTTGCGGAGCGCTACGGCGGACGCCTGTCGCTGTCGCTCTCGGCCAGCATCGCCTTCGAGCAGTCATATGGCTCGATCGACGGCGACTCCGCCGCGAGCACGGAGCTCTACGCGCTGCTCTCCACCCTCGCGGGAGCGCCGATCGACCAGCAGATCGCGGTGACCGGCTCGGTCGATCAGCATGGGGCGATCCAGGCGATCGGGGCGGCCACCGAGAAGATCGAGGGCTTCTACAGGGTGTGCGAGCGAAGCGGGCTGACGGGAGGCCAGGGCGTGATGA
>DAHVAB010000239.1 GCA_027314825.1 Solirubrobacterales bacterium | reverse complement strand
GGAGGATCCCGAACGGGGGGGCGCGACCGGTCTCCTCCTCGACGAGCAGGCAGTATGCCCATACCTGGACGAGATGGGAGGCCGGCGGGCCGCCGCGGGGTCCGGCTGCGTGCCCGCCCGGCGGAGCTGCGCCGGTGAGGGTGGTGATCGCCGAGGACCTCGCGCTCCTGCGGGAGGGGATGGTCGCCCTGCTCAGAGAGAACGAGATCGAGGTGGTCGCCCAGGTCGACGACGGTCCCGGGCTGCTGCGGGCGATCGTCGGCCACAAGCCCGATCTCGCGATCGTGGATGTGCGCCTGCCGCCGACCTTCACCGACGAGGGCCTGCGCGCCGCGATCGAGGCCCGCAGGCGCCGGCCCGAGCTCGGCGTGCTCGTGCTCTCTCAATATGTGGAGACGGCCTACGCGAGCGAGCTGATCGGCGAGAACACGGCCGGAGTCGGATATCTGCTCAAGGAGCGGATCGGCGAGGTGAGAGCGTTCCTCGACGCCCTGCGAAGCGTCGCGCTGGGCGGCACCGTTCTGGACCGCCAGGTGGTGACACAGCTGCTGGCACATCACGAGGGGAGCGCCGACGCGCTGAGCGGCCTCACCGCGCGCGAGCGGGAGGTGCTGGAGCTGATGGCGGAGGGCCGCTCCAACGCGGCGATCGCGGAGAGCCTGGTGGTGACGCCCGGCGCGGTGGAGAAGCACATCACCAACATCTACGCGAAGCTCGACCTGCCGGCCTGCGAGGTCGATCACCGGCGGGTGCTGGCCGTGCTCACGTACCTGCGGCTCGCGCGCTGAGTTCGCCACGGGTCAATCGGTGGTCCTGGAGCGCGGGCCGCGCCGAACTCACCGCGCCTGGCCCGCGCCGTGTCCTTTTGCGCAACAGGGCGGCGTTCCCGCTCGCGCTTCGAGGGCCGTGAACGCTCACGTCGCATCAGCGCCGCTGCCAGGGCTCACCCTTCAGATGCTTCGGCGCCGATCGGAATACTCACAGGCGCTGGCCCGTTCTCGGTGATGCTCGAGATCGAGCTGTGCACTTCATCCATGTAGACGTTTTCATGTACGGTCAGCGCTTGCGTTGATGTCGATCCCGAAGCGGCTGGGCCTCGCATGTGCAGCACCACGTTGGTCACGCCATCGGGTACGAGGCCAGCCACAAACACCGCTCCCGGCGCCTGCGGGTTGCTGGCGTAGAAGGCCATTTGGCCGGACAAAGCCGCTCTGTCATCAGCGCACACGGCGCCGCCGTTCAGCCCCGTGGTGGATTCTGCCACCAGGCACAGAGAGCCGCTCCGTGGTATGACCCAGGCTTCGCCGCCGGCGGAGCCCTGCGCGCGACGCGCGAGCGCCATGTTCGCGCCTGAGAACTGCGCTACAGAGGCCGAAGGAGCGTCTGCCACTGTGCGGGCACGGCGAAGAATGCCAAAGGCTTCGATGCTCGCCGCGTCAGTACTCCCGGCGGCGGGCGACGTACTGCCGGCGGCCGGCGACGGCTGGCCGCTGCTGGCCAGTGCGACGCTGGCGATGGCACCGAGGGCAGCTACCGCGACAACCGCAGTCGATAGCCACCTGTGCCTCGATCGACGGGCTGTCGATGAACTGATTGACCTCCGCCTCATTGCCAGTACCCCCATCCGGTGAAGTACGCTTCGTGCCCGGGATCGTTGTTCTCGACAGTCGGTTTACCCGTTTGGCCTTTGCATGAGCTGCGACAGTACACTTCGTCGTAGTTTTTCCCATAGTTTGACGAGGAGCACGCTTTGCCCCCGCCCTCGACACCGACACAGCTGCCGAACCCTTTGTCGCCGCTGTTCCAGCTCTCGAGTTCGATATAGGTGTGTGATTCCAGTGGATGGAACACCACGTAGGGTTTCAGGAGAACGCTGACGACGAAGTCTCCGGATTCATTTGCGTAGGCCGAGGGTGTCGCAAGCAGGCCGTCAACGCTCGGGCCTCCAACTGGCATCGCGGCGCCTGCAGCGAGCACGCACGCGGCGATAACCGTTGCTCGCCGGGCTCTCGCCATTCGGGCGAATCGTATCGGTTGCTGTCGGCGGTCACTCATCAGCTCTCCTTCTCGGGGTGCCCCCGGTTTCGCGCGTCGCGTTCGACCGAACTCAGCTCTCCTCGGTGGGAGCCTCCTCCGGCTCTCGCCCCCCAGAGCACGTGCGCTCTGAACTGAGCGTCGAGAGGGAATTGCTTGTAGCAGACCTGCCCTTCGACTTTCGCGCTATTGTTTCGCGTTTGCTTGAAGTTTTCGTCGCCCGGTTCTCATTTCTCCGCCGCGGGTGCGCAGTGCCCCGGCGCCAGTCGCCCACGTGGCTCGCTCCCCCTTCCCGCCGCCGTCGCGGTGGACGGCCGGGGCGAGCGGGCATGCCGCCAACTTACGACGGCTCCTCGACGATCGGAAGGCCTTCCGCGAAATTGGGTTCCAATTAATTTGCTTGGCGGGGCGGCTCACGCGCGATCTGCGGCTGCGGGGGCGTGTGTACGGAGGCGGCGAGCCGCGCAGTACTCGGTGCGGCTACTCGTTGAGGCGACGCGGAGGCCGCCAATCTGGCGCGAGGGCCGGGCGCCCGGCCCTCGCCCCCTCAGCCGCGGCGCACCCGGCCGACTTCGATCAGCCGGCCGACGAGCGGGCTCGCCTCCAGGCGGCCGGTCACGGTCACCCTCTGGTCCAGGTATCGCTTGACCGACCGAACCGGTGTGAGGACGACCTCTTCGCCGCCCGCCCCTTCGAGCACCAGGTGAGCGCGGCCGCCGCGGCCGCGCCTGAACCTCACGATCCCCTGGGTTTCGACCCGCTGGCCGGAGAGTGCCTGCTCGCGTTCGGCCAGCGCGGAAACCGACAGTCGGGTGAGCGAGCCGCAGCCGGCGAGCAGGATGGCGCTCGCCGCCCCGGCCGCCGCGGCGAGCGCGAGCAGGTCGATTCGCCGCCATGCCCTCATCGGCGCCAGCCTATGTCGCGGACCGCCGCCGCCGCGCCGGGTGCGCCCGGCCTGGGCAGCTTCTCCCGCAGGGTGCTGCTGTAGGCGTCGACCCCGGTCAGCCCGTCGCGCCCGCCCGCGGGCTCGCGAGCGGGGTGAGAATGCTCTCGATCCGCTCGCGCATCGGCTCGAAGGCCGGCGGCAGCGACAATCGCTCGCCGAGGCGCTCCGGGTCCTCGTCGACGGCGAAGCCGGGTCCGAGCGTGGCGATCTCCATGAGGACTCCGCTCGGCTCGCGGAAGTAGATCGAGCGGAAGTAGAAGCGGTCGATCACGGGCGTGGGGCGCAGGCCGGCCTGTGCGAGCCGCTGCTGCCAGTCCTCGTGGTCTGCGACCTCGGAGGCGAAGGCGACGTGGTGGACGGTGCCCGCTCCCTGGCGGCCCTTGCCCTCGGGGGCGGGATCGTAGGCGTAGAAGCTGCCGCGGCGGCGCCCGCGCGCCTGCCAGAGCCCGTCGTCGTCCTGTGCGGTGAAGCCGAGCACCTCGCCAAGGGTCTGCGTGCTCGCATGCGGCTGGGAGCTGTGGACGCGGACGCCGTCGAAGCCGAGCAGGGCGAGATCGGCGGGGATCTCGGGCGTGCTCGCCGGGAGCGGCTCGTCCGGAGCGTCGGAGACGGAGAGCTCGTGGGCGAGGCCCTCCGGATCGGTGAAGATCAGGCCGCCACCGCCACCGCTGTCACCGCCATCGTCACGACCGCTGGCACCGCGGCCGCCATCGCCGCCGTCACGACCGCCACCGGTGCGCGCGACCGCCACGCCACGCCCCGCGAGCCGTCTCTCCCAGAAGTCGAGCGCATCTGGCGAGGCGACCCGCCAGCACACCCGATGGACCATGCCGGCGCCGGCCCGGCCCGGGGCCGCGTTCGGGTACTCGAAGAAGGTGAGATCCGATCCTGGTGAGCCGTCCTCGTCGGCGTAGAAGAGGTGGTAGACGCCGGGGTCGTCCTGGTTGACGGTCTTCTTGACCAGCCGCAGCCCGAGCACGCCGGCGTAGAAGTCGAGGTTCGCCTGAGCGTGCCCGGTGATCGCGGTGATGTGGTGTATGCCCTCGAGCTTCACGTCGGCTGCGTCCCTGCCCGCACGAGCACGAGCACGCGCGGCGTCGGTGGGGTGTTACGCGACCGCATCTCGGTGATGCCCGGCGCGCTCCCGAGAGCAGTCTAGCCACGGCTCCGAGTACTCTCGCCACGGAAGGCGAATCGAGCGAGGGAGCGAGCATGAGCGAGTGGGCCGGCGTGCAGGGCAAGCGGGTGCTGATCACCGGCGCCAGCCGGGGCATCGGCCTGGCGGCCGCCATCGAGCTGGCGAGACG
>DAHVAB010000238.1 GCA_027314825.1 Solirubrobacterales bacterium | reverse complement strand
GGAGGATGGGGCGATAGGACGGCTCATCGGTGGACGGCGCGGCTTGCTGTGTGCCCTGGATGAAACTCTATGCATCAGGTTGCTAGCTGTATAGACTTACATCTCGTGCCCGTGTCGTCCGACTCCGCGCTGGAGATCGCCCGCCGTGCCGGCGAGATCGCCTCCGCGGCTGAGCTTGTCGCGGCCGGCCTGCGCTGGGAAGACCTGTATCGGCTGCGCGATGAGGGAGCGCTGGTCGAGCTCTCGCGCGGCATCTACCGTCTCGCCGACGCGCCGGCCCTCTCGCACCCCGACCTGCTCGCCGTCTGCCGGCGGGCGCCCGAGGGGATGATCTGCCTGAGCTCGGCCGCCAGCTTCTGGGATCTCACCGACGAGATCCCGATCGTCGTGCATCTCGCGGTGCCGCGCGGCAGGCACCGCCCGAGGATCGCCTATCCGGCGACGCAGGTGCACATCTTCGCCGCCGAAACGTTTGAGCTGGGACGCGTCAGGGCGCCCATCGGCGCAGCAGAGACGATTGCGATCACCTCCAAGGAGCGGACGATCGTTGATCTGCTCCGCCTGCGCTCGCGCGTAGGGCGAGACATGGCGTTCTCGGCGCTGCGGACCTATCTGAGGACACATGACGCCAACCCGGGCGAGCTGCTCGCACTCGCGCGGCGGCTGCGGATCGGCACGATCATGGCCCAAGTCCTGGAGCACCTCGTATGATTGAGATGCCATTTTTTCGTATTTATGGCAACTGAATTGCTATGCTCACAGACATGGGCGTAGTGGAACGCAGACAGGAGGTGTTTGAGAACATCGCGCGGCTGCGCCGTGTCGGCCGCGAGCTGCCGGGCAACAGCGATGTCGCGCACGTGCGCCTGGCGCTCGAACGGGAGCTCGGGCCGACTATCTCGCGCCGCCTTGCCGCCCGCCTGCTCGGCGTGAGCCACACCGCGCTCGAACGGTGGGTCAAGGCTGGGGAGGTACCGCTTCTCAGCACCACTACCGGCCGTAGCGAGGTGCCCGTCTCAGCGCTTCTGGACCTCCACGAGAAGGTCGAGGCAGACCGCTCATCGAAGCCGGGCAGATACGCACTTACGCCGACGATGAAGCGCCAGCGTGACGCGGCGCGGCGTATGCGCGTCCACGTTGCCGATGGTCGCCCACGCGCCCGCGGCGGCCACGATCGTGCCACCGCTCGCGGCCTCGCCTACCACGCGGCGATCGCTCAGCGTCTGAACAAGCCGATGGTCGCCGAGGCGAGACACACTTTGTACCGGTGGGAACAGGAGGGCCGCATCGACCCACGCTACGCCATCAGATGGCGCAACGTGCTGGCGATGCCGCTGGCGGCGATCCGGCAGGCCATCACCGCCATCGGCCCTGAGGCCGACGATCTGCGCCAGAGCTCGCCGCTGGCCGGCATGCTGAGCGAGCCCGAGCGACGCCGCATACTCGCCGAGAGCAGGGAATTGGCCGCCTGATGCCCGGCGAGATCGAGCTTGCCAGGCAGCTGCTGCGACGCGCCACAGATGACGAGGCCGCGGCACGGGCGATGCTTCCGATCGCGTCTGTGACGGAGGCGAGCGGTCATGTCGGTAGAAGTGGTGTAGCGGGCGTCGCGAGCTGAGCCGTGTTGGAGAGGGTTCGGCCACCGCGGCGCCGAGCTCCTCGGCTGTTCTCGCTGCGTGTGGCGAAGCGAATCCCAGTTGACGCAGCAGCGCCATCGCGGCTGTCGAGTCCGCCGCCGGGCTCGAAGCGCGGCCGCCGGAGTCGGCGCGCCTCCTCTCGGCGGTGACCGGCTTGTGGGTTCAGGCGTCGATCGGGATGTGCTGCGGCTGCGCGGCGACGCGGGCGAGCCACCGGCTGACAGCGGGATGCTCGGAGAGATCGAAGCCGGCCTCGTGGGCGACGTGCGTGTACGCGTAGAGCGCGATGTCGGCGATCGTGTAGCGCTCCGCGACGAGAAAAGCACTCCTGCTCAGGTGGCGGTCCATCGCCTGAAGTGCCGCGAAGCCGCCGGCTCGCATGGCGTCGATCCTGCTCTGGGGTGGAGCGGTGCGGGCGATGCTCAGCCAGTAGCGCAGCATCGCGATATGCGGCTCGTGGCTGTACTGCTCGAAGAACAGCCACTGCAGCACCTTCGCGCGGGCGACCTTCTCGCCGGGCAGGTACTCGGTGTCCTCGGCCAGGTACCAGAGGATCGCGTTCGACTCGGCCAGCGGCGTGCCGTCGTCGAGGATGAGCGTCGGAATGCGCATCGCGGGATTGAGATCTCCGAGCAGCTCGGCGCGGCCAGAGCGGTCGATCACGTCGACCTCATGGCGCTCGTAGTCCAGCCCGAGCTGGGCGAGCAGCAGCCGCACCTTGTAACAGTTGCCGGATACCGGTGAGTCGTAGAGGAGCATGGCCCTTGTCGCGGCGAGTCTAGCCTCCAAGCGCTCCAGACGACCCCCGAGCCCGCAACACGGGATCTGCTCTTTGAGGCCGACGAGGTGTGCGCATGCTTGGCCGCCAAGCCCGGACGCATCAAGCAAGCAGCGGTTTCAGTAGTTTCCCGCCGCTCCTCGTGGCGGGATGCGGATACGTGGGGGTGCCCGGCATGGGAGCCTCGGACGGGTGTCCGATCGCTTCACGCGTCGCATCCTCCTGGAGCGGGGCCTGATCGCAGCCGGAGGCCTGGTCGCGGGCGGTGGACTGGCCGGCTGCGGTGCCGCGAGCGCGCCGAAGCGCTCGCGTCTCACGCAGGGGCTCGTGCAGGGGGCCGCTCGACGCGCACCGAACATCCTGGTCATCCTCGTCGACCAGCTGCGCACGCCACAGTGGTTCCAGAACGGGGCGCTCGCGGCCGGCCTGATGCCGCACCTGGCGTCGTTGCGCAGGGGCGGCGTGTATTTCACAGGTCACTACACCGCTGCCAACGACTGCTCTCCCTCGCGCGCGGCACTTCTCACCGGCCTCTACACACATCAGACCGGCTGCATGATCACCGGCGGCAGCACGCTCGCACCGAAGTTCCCGAACTGGGGGTCGATGCTTCGCGATGTCGGCTACAGAACCTGGTACTTCGGCAAGTGGCACCTCACCCATGGCGACAATCTCTGGCGGCTGCCCGCGGATGCCGGCGCGCTGGAGCGCTACGGGTTCGCGGGCGGCACCTACCCTTCCCCGGATGGCGGGCCGGGGCAGGGGTGGCGAGTGGACCCGCACATCGCCCGGCAGTTCGATGCGTGGTATGCGACGGCCCCGGCACATCGACCATGGTGCACGACGGTCTCCTTTGTCAACCCACACGACATCGCGTGGTGGTACCGCTGGAGCGACCAGTCGCCACCGGAGCACAGTGCCCCGCGCATCGTCGGCGGCCTGCCGCCGAACTTCGAGACGCCGGAAGAGATGCTGGCCAGGCGCAAGCCGCGCCTGCAGCGCTCGCTCCAGGAGACCGCGCAGGTGTCCTTCGGAAAGGTTCCCTACAAAGGCCCAGCCGTCGAATCCGCCTGGCTGCCGTTCATGGATCTTTATCTCAAGCTGGCCCACGAGGTTGACAAGCACGTCGGGCATGTGCTCGCAACGCTGATGAGCAGGCCGCATGTCGCAGAGAACACCGTGATCGTGTTCAGCTCAGATCATGGGGAGTACGGCGCCTCCCACGGGATGCGTGGCAAGGGCGCGGCAGCCTACGAGGAGGCGCTGCGCGTCCCGCTGATCGTGAAGGATCTCCGCGGCGTGCTCACCGCGGCGCCCGCGACTCCGCGCACGGGCCTCACTTCAAGCGTCGATGTCGCGCCGCTCCTGCTCACGATCGCGACCGGATCGAACGCATGGCGCTCCGAATCGCAGCACTCACAGCTTGCGGGCCGTCACGACATCGCCGCGATGGTCGAAGATCCATCTGCGCCGGGGCGCCCCTTCGTTCTGCACAGCACCGATGAGATCGTGACGGAGTACGCAGTCGAGCTCTACGCGGCGAACGCGCCGCGGCATGTCACTGCGATCAGGACGCCGACCGCGAAGTACGCGCTCTACTCGAACTGGCGCCACGCGACGAACACCCCCGTGAGCCACGGCCAGGAACGCGAGCTCTACGACTACAGCACCCGCGCTGGCAGGCTCGAGCTTGACAACCGGGCCGGCAGGAGCGAGCTGGAAGGATCGCTGCGCGCCCAGCTGCTCGCGGCGACAAGAGACGAGCTGCGCCAGCCGCTTCCCGCCCGCCTGCAAGCCGCTCAGCGCGACGGCTACTCCGACTACAACGAGCTCGCCAAGCGAGCAGCGATCAAAGCGACCAGCCGCCGCCGCAAGATCGAGGAGACCGA
>DAHVAB010000237.1 GCA_027314825.1 Solirubrobacterales bacterium | reverse complement strand
AGACCCTCGGCAGAGCACCTACGCGGCACCGGCATACCGTGCGCAGCCAACCACGCGGATCGCCGAGCGATCGCCGTCTGCACGGCGCGGGAATCGCAGGCTCGCCGCGCAACCGAAGACCCGCCTGGCGGACCGCGACGAGGGGTTGGCCGGCGACCGGCGCGTGCAAATCCGGGCTCGTTTGGTACCGCGAAGTGGTACCGCGCCGCCTCAGGCCCCTTCTCGGCGAGACTCCTTAAGCGCCAGAATCCGCTCTGCAGAGCGGATTCTGGGGAGTAGCGGGGGCGGGATTCGAACCCGCGACCTTCGGGTTATGAGCCCGACGAGCTACCAGACTGCTCCACCCCGCGGCGGTATTTGGATTCTAGAGCATTGGGGGAGCACGGTCCAGGCCGTGGCTCACCACGGGGCGGCGGCGAGGCTCGCTCAGCGGGGGCCGGCCGCTGGACGCGGGGGCGCTCGTCCCTTCCCCGCCTCCCTTTACGATCCCTTGCGTGCGTGTGGCGGTGCTCGACATAGGGACCAACTCGACGCGGCTTCTGATCGCCGAGGTCGATCCTCTCACCGGCCGGCTCGATCAGCTGGAGCGCAGCTCGATCGTGACCCGGCTGGGCGATGGGGTCGACTCGGGGGGCAGGCTCTCCGAGGCGGCGATCGGCAGGGTCATGGACGTCCTGACCACCTACAAGGCGACGATCGAGCGCTACGGCTGCAGCGCCAACCTCGCGGTCCTCACCTCGGCCGTCCGCGACGCCGCCAACGGCGCCGACTTCACCGAGACCGTGCGCGGGCTCGGCCTCGACGCACGAACCCTCACCGGCGATCAGGAGGCGCAGCTCATGTTCCTCGGGGCGATGAGCGACCGTCCGCCCTCCCGCGACCCCACGGTCGTGATCGACGTGGGCGGCGGCTCCACCGAGCTCGTGATCGGCCACGACCACATTCCCACCTTCCACGTCTCCGTGCAGGCCGGCGTCGTGCGGATGAGCGAGCGCCACATCCATTCCGACCCGCCGGCGGCCGCCGAGCTCACGGCGCTGCGCGACGACGTCCGCTCGATCTTCGCCGCCGGAATCCCCTCCCACATCGCCTCCACCGTCCGCCGCGGCATCGCGGTCGCCGGCACCGCCACCTCCGCCGCCGCGATCGACCAATCGCTCTCCCCATACGACCCGGCGCGCGTCCACGGCTACACCCTGCCCCTCACGACCATCGACGCGCTCCTGGACCGGCTCTCCGGCATCGAGGAAACCTCACGCCGGCAGGTGGTCGGCCTTCACCCGGACCGCGCACCGACGATCGTCGCCGGAATGATCCTCCTGCAGGAGGCCTGCAACGCGTTCTCCCTCACCGAGGTGGAGGTCTCAGAGCACGACATCCTCCGCGGCGGCGCGCTCCGCCTGGCGGGCATCAGCTGATCGACACCCCCACCACGCGACCCGCGGCCGCCTCCGGCGGCTTAAGAGACACCATTCCGCGCGACGGCGCGCGGGTCTTCATGCCAGGTTCGACTTGCGCGGATAGACGACGCTCGGGTCCGTCAGCACGTTCCCGAGCGCGGGCCTGCCCGACTCGAACGCGCGCGCCAACGCTCCCCTCACATCCTCAGGGCGCTCCACCAGCTCCCCATACCCTCCGAGCGCCTCCACCACCTGGTCATACCTCGTCGCCGGCCGCAGCTCCGCAGCCACCGAGTACCCGTACAGGAACTCCATCGGGTGCTTCTCCAACGCCCAGATCCCATTGTTGCCCATGACCGCGACCACATTGACCCCGTGCCGGGCGAGCGTGTCGAACTCCATGCCCGCGAATCCGAAGGCGCCATCGCCCATCAACAGCACCACCTGCCGGTCGGGGTGGGCGAGCTTCGCGGCCAGCGCATATCCCGGCCCGGACCCCAAGCACCCGAACGGTCCCGGATCCAACCAGCAGCCCGGCTCGAAGCTTTCGATCATCCGACCCGCATACGACACGAAGTCCCCGCCATCCCCAACCACGATCGCATTCCGATCCAACACCCCCTGCAGCTCTCCATACAGCCGCATCGGGTGCAGCGGCGAGCGTCCATCCTCCAGCTCGGCGCGCTCCGCCTGCCGGCGCTCGCTCTCCCCGTCGCGCAGCCGCTTCACCCAGGCGGCGGTGCGCGAGTCCTCCCCACCGCCGCCGGCCACCGCCGCCTGCAGCAGATCTGCCAGCGCGTGCGGCAGATCCCCATAGATCTCCGCCGCCACCTCCCTAGCATGCGGACGCTGCGGCGACGCCACGTCGATCGCGACGATCTTCGTCTCCTGCCCGAAAGCGCCCCCGAACGCCAGCCGGAAATCCATGGGCACGCCGATCAGCAACGCCACATCCGCCTCTTTGAGGGCGACGCTGCGCATCCGCGAGAGGAACAGCTCGTGATCGGCCGGCACGCAGCCCCTCGCCAGCCCATTCAAGAACACCGGTATCCCGAGCCGCTCCACCAGCTCGAGCAGCTCATTCTCACCCCGACCCCAGTACAGGTCCGTGCCCGCCATCACCACCGGCCGCTGCGCCCCCGCCAGCAGCGCGCCCGCCCTCTCGATCTCATCGGCGTCCGCAACCACCGGCTCCGGCTTACCGCCCAGCCCCTCCGGCTCGGGCGCCTCCATGAACACATGATCGAGCGGGAAATCTAGAAACACCGCGCCCCCGTGCGGGCTCTGGGCCGCCAGCATCGCCTCCTCCACGAGGCCCGGTATCTCCGCCGCGCTCTGCGCGGTGGCCGCCAGCTTGCACAGAGGCCTGGCGAACGGGACATGGTCGATCTCCTGCAGCGACCCCTGCCCCCATCTCATAGCGGGCGCCCTGCCCCCCAGCACGACGACCGGCGAATGGTTGGCCTGCGCGCCGGCCATCGCGCTCATCCCATTCGTAACCCCGGGGCCCGCGGTCAGCGCGCACACCCCGACCTCCCGGGTCACCTTCGCCCAGCCCTCCGCGGCGAACGCGGCGGTCTGCTCATGCCTCACATCGACGATATCCACCCCCTCCGTCCTGCACCCGTCATACATCGAGAACAGGTGCCCTCCAGACAGCGTGAACAGCTTGCTCACGCCGTGCGCGGCGAGGCGGCGCGCGATCAGGCGCCCGCCATGAAACGACTGCGCCTGGACCGCGGTCTCGGAACCCTGCGAGGACATCGCCGGGGCGACTCTATCGAAGCCGCAGCCGAGACGGCCGCCACACGGCGGCATGCCCAGGGTGGGATTCGAACCCACATGCCCTGTCGGGCTGCCGATTTTAAGTCGGCTGCGTATACCGGTTCCGCCACCTGGGCCGGCGCTGAGGCGCGTCTTCAGAAGTGTATGGGCGCCATACCGCCCCCGCTGCACGGGAGCATGCGCAATCGCCATCCGTCCCCATGCCGCTGCTACCGTTTGCTGGCAGGAGCGAGCAAGCCATCAAGGGAGAGCCGCCCGTGGAGGTCTCAGCACTCAAGCCAAGCGCCCTGCCGAGCCTGAAGGGGCCATCGCGCCTTCTGCGACTGCAGTCCGACGAGCGCCTGATCGCTTTGGTCCGGCGCGGCCACCATGCCGCCTTCGAGGCGATCGTCTCCCGCTACCAGGCGCGCCTGCTCGCCTTCTGCCGGCACATGCTCGGCACTCGCGAGGACGCCGAGGACGTCCTCCAGGAGGTCTTCACCGCCGCCTTCAACGCGATCCTGGCCGACGAGCGCGAGATCAACGTCCGCCCGTGGCTCTACCGGATCGCACGCAACCGCTCGCTCAACCACCTGCGCCGCGCCACCGCGATCGGGATGGACTCGATGGACGTCCACTTCGCCGACGGCGGCATCTCCACCGGCGAGAAGGTGCTGCGCCGGGAGCGCTTCCGCCAGCTCATCAGCGACGTCCAGGAGCTTCCCGAGACCCAGCGCACGGCGCTGCTGCTGCGCGAGATCGACGCGCTCTCCTACGAGCAGATCGCGGAGGCGATGGAGACCACGATCCCGTCGGTCAAGTCCCTCCTGGTCCGTGCGCGCGTCTCCCTCGCCGAGGCGGCCGAGGCGCGCAAGCTCAGCTGCGCCGAGGTCCGCGAGCGGCTCGGACAGGTGGCCGAGGGCCTGGCCAAGCTCGACGCGCCGGCGCGGCGGCACGTGCGCTCCTGCGAGCGCTGCCACTCCTTCCGCAAGCAGCTGAAGGCCAACAACGTGGCGCTCGCGATGGCGATGCCGGTCGGCTCGATCGTCGAGAAATTCCGCGAGGAGCTCGAGGATGAGATCGAGGCCGCGCGGGAACGCGCCGACAGCGGCGCGCTCGCGGAGGCGATCCCGGTGGGCGTCACCGACCCCGTGCTGTAGATGCGGATC
>DAHVAB010000236.1 GCA_027314825.1 Solirubrobacterales bacterium | reverse complement strand
CAGGTGCGCTCGAGCGGCGCGGGCCGCGCCGCGCGCTGCGCCTGGAGTCGGGCCTCCCGTCGCGCCATCCAGTTGGCCCCGGGCGTGTCGGTCGCTCCGTGGACGATGATCGAGCAGAGCACCACGACCGCGGCGATGTCGAAGAGCTCCCGGTTGGCGGAGATCGGCATGTCCAGCAGCAGCAGCGAGAAGGTCATGGTCGCGACGCCGCGCGGTCCGAACCAGCCCATGAACAGCCGCGTGGCTGTGTCGGTCTGCGTGCCGATCAGAGAGATCCACACGGCCGCCGGGCGCGCGATCAGGAAGAGGATCGCCACGAAGCCGATGATCGCCCACCCCTCCTGCCCGAGCGCATCCAGCGTCAGCAGCGAGCCGAAGACGAGGAAGATGCCGAGCTTCACGATCTCCACGATCTCGGCGGCTCGGCGCTCGAAGTGGGGGACGAGGTCGGGGCGGCGGATGCCGAGCACGATCGCGGCGACGAAGACGGCGATGAAGCCGTTGCCGTGCGGCGAGAGCACGGTCACCCCGTAGGTGGCGAACGCGACGCCGAGTGCGAACAGCGACTTCTGATGGGCCGGGATCGCGTGCTCGAAGGGGCCCCGCCGCCTGCGCGGCTCCTTCTCGCCGCCCGCCGGCTCGCCGCCGCTCGCCTCGCCGCCGTCGGCCCGGCTGGGCGCAGCCGGCACCACTTCCCGCGGCAGCAGCGCAGCCCCGATCAGCCCGCAGGCGATCCCGAAGAGGAAGCCGAGCCCGACGTCCTGGAGCACGAAGCGCCACCACACGAAGTGGTTGGGGACCGTGCTGAGCGCCGCCGCGAGGGCGAGCACCGCCGGCAGCGCCAGCCCGTCGTTGAGGCCCGACTCGAGGTTCAACGAGTGGCGGATCAGCCGCGGGACGCGCGGGTTGGTGACGATCGAGGAGGTGAGTACGGGGTCCGTGGGGGAGAGCAGCGCGCCGAGCAGGAAGGACTCGGTCCAGGAGAGATCGAAGAGCAGGCGCGCGGCCAGGGCGACGAGCACCGCGGTGATCGGCATCGCCAGCACGAGCTTGCGCAGCGGCATCCGCCACGCCCGCTGCAGCATCTCCCCCTCGACCTCCAGGCCGTCGCGGAACAGGATCACGATGAGCGCCGTGAAGGCGAGGTCGCGGACGAATCCCGACTGGGCGTGGAAGTCGATCCAGTGGAGACCGCCGTCGCCGACCAGGAAGCCGGCGAGCACGAAGAGCGCGGTCAGAGAGAGGAACGAGCGCTCCGCCAGGCCGGAGACGAGCGCGCCCAGGATCAGGACGACGCCGAAGACGGCTGCTGCTACCTCGAAGCGGGGCACGCCCCTAGGTTCTCATCTCTACTATGGAGGCGACTGGCAAAGCGCGAGCAGAGGTGGTGGTCAGATGGCAGCAAAGGACGGTATCGGCAAGGCCTCAGCGGCGGCGGCCGCCGCGCGCCGCAACCGCTACGTGCAGCGGCTGATCGAGGATGACGAGGTGCACCGCAGCCTGCTGGCGGCCTACGCGGCTGGGCGCAGGGCCTACGGCCGGATGAGCAACGGCAAGCCCGCGACGAAGGCCATCTTCGAGGATCGCAAGCTTCAGCGCGAGCTCTCCGAGGCGGTCAGCGCGCTGCGCGAGGCCTCGGACGCGTTGACCGCGAAGCCAAAGAGCCGGCGTCGCAAAGGCGGCCTGGCCCGCAAGGCGCTGATCCTGATCGTCGCCGCCGGGCTCGCCCTCGCGCTCAGCGAGGGCCTGCGCTCGAAGGTGCTCGACCTGCTGTTCGGTGCGGAGGAGGAGTTCGAATACAGCTCGACCACTGCGCCCGCCCAGCCGGCGCCGGCTGCAGAGGGCGCCTCCGCGGCGGCATCCTGATGGCGCGCCTCGCCGCGGCGGCTGCCGGCTTCGCCGGCATGGGCGCCGCGGCGGCGGGCCGAGCCGTGATCGTGCGCGCCCCGGCGGCGGGCCGAGCCGTGATCATGCGCGCCCCGGCGGCGGGCCGAGCCGTGATCATGCGCCCCCCGGCGGTCGACCCCGCCGACATGGCCGCCCCGGCGGCGGGGATCTGCCGATGAGCGCGGTGGCCGGGCGCGGCTCCGCCGCCCCCCGCGGCGCGTCCGTCGCGCCGCCCCCTCGCCGCTCGCTGTCCGGCGAGAAGGCGATCCGGATCGTGGAGGCGATGAGGGCGAGCGTCGCCCGAGGCCGGGGTGTCTCGGGGGCTGTTGCACTACTACTTCGGCACCAAGGAGAAGCTCCTGGTGGAGGCGGTCCGCCGCGACTGCGAGCTTCGCCTGGAGCGCCTGGAGGGCCAGCTGGCCGGCGCCCGCACCGCGGAGGCGTTCGTCGATCTGCTCGCGCAGAGCCTGCAGGAGACGCTGCGCGATGATCCCGACTTCACCACCCTGATCTTCGAGCTGTTCACGATCTCGCGGCGCAACAGGGAGGTCGCCGTCGAGTATGCGGAGCTGCTGCGGCGGATGCGCTCCCATCTGGCGGAGATGCTCGCCCAGGCCGAGCGCGAGGGCGTGCTGCGCCTGAGCGCGAGCCCCGACGCCGTCGCCGAGATCTTCTTCTCGCTCGCCGACGGCTTCGCGCTGCGGATGCTCGCCGAGCCGGACCGTGACTACGCTCCGACCATCGCCGCCGGGATCGCCTGTGCGAAGGCGCTGCTGGCCGGCTGAGTAGCCCGCGCCCCGGCGCAAACCCTTTGCGGGCGGGCGCTGGCACTCCTATAATGAGAGTGCCGATGCCGATTTACGAGTACAGGCGGCCCGATGGAAGCACCTTCGAGGTGATGCAGTCGATCCGCGAGGATCCGCTCACCCACGATCCGGATACGGGCGTCGAGGTGACGCGGGTTCTGCATGCGCCGGCCGTCCACTTCAAGGGATCCGGCTTCTACAACACCGACTACGGCACCCGGCGCCGCCAGCGGGAAAACCAGGCGTCCGGCGGCGAGAAGGGCGGCTCCGACGGTGGCTCCGCGGAGGGTGGCTCCGCAGAGGGCGGCTCCGGCGGCGAGAAGTCCGCCGCCAAGGAGGGCGCATCGGCCGGCGAGAGCGCGAAGGCGTCGAAGAAGCCGGCCGGCGGCGACTCCAAGCCTGCGGCGGCCGGATCGAAGAAGAGCGCGCCCGTCAGCGCTTGACCCCGGCGCGCCCGTCAGCGCTTGACCCCGGCGCGCCCGTCAGCGCCCGACCCCGGCGCGCCTGTCGGCGCCCGACCCCGGCGCGCCCGTAGGCGCCCAGTTTCGCGCCCCGCCCCGGCGCCCGACCCGGCGCCCGCCCGGGCGCCCACCCGGGCCCCCCTCACGCTTTCATGAAGCGAGCCACCATCCGCCGCTTGGCGGCTTCGGTGACGGTCAGACCTTCTTCGCCATCCGGCAGGGTGATCAGTCCAGTGGGCCGCAGGACCCGGATCGGCGGCGTGCCTTCCACGGCGAGCGCGGTGAAAAGGCCGAGCAGCGAGGGACCGCTCATGTCGGAGATGATCGCCGGCGGCGCGTTCCACGCGATCAGCGGCATCCGCAGCACGCTTTCCGGTGAGAGCAGCTGGCTCTTCATGTCGTGCAAGAGCGCCTGCTGGCGTTCCTCGCGGTTGATGTCGTCCTGACCGGGCGCGCACAGGTTGTGCCGGGTGCGGGCGAGCACCAGCGCCTGGCGGCCGTCGAGGTGGTGGGTGCCGGGTTCGAGCCAGAGGGTGTAGCCGCCGTTGCGCGCGCCGCCGGCGATCCGCGAGTGCAGGCAGCCGCCGGTGTAGGTGACGCCGCCCATCGCGTCTATCAGCGCGGGGAAGTCTTCGAAGTGGACTTCGACGATGTGATTGATCGGTACGCCCAGGTATTTGCCGATGACTTCGATCGCGAAGCGGGGCCCGCCGTAGGCGTATGCGGAGTTGATCTTCTGCAGGCCGTGCCCGGGAACCTGGATCACCGTGTCGCGCGGCACCGAGAGGATCGAGGAGTGCCCGCCGCCGGTGCGGATCAGCATGATCGTGTCCGAGCGGCTCGGCCCGGATGTGTTGGCGCCCGGTTCCTTGCTCGTCTTTTCACGCAGATCCGAGCCGAGCACGAGGATGTTGTTCGTGGCGAACGGCAGTGGGCCGGATTCCGCCAGCGCCTTGGCCACGTTCGAGGGCGGTGAGACCCGCTCGAAGTGGGAGCTGATCAGGAACAGCGCGATCGAGAGCACGATCCAGCCGAGGATCAGCGCGATCAGGCCCAGGATCACGCGCTTGGGCGTCAGCCGCCGCTTGCGCCGCCCCCCGGGCGGGACCGCGCCGTTGCGCGGCGCGGAGCGTCCGTCGCCGGGCGGCGGCCCGCCCCGAGCGCCGCCGCGGTCGTGGCGATC
>DAHVAB010000235.1 GCA_027314825.1 Solirubrobacterales bacterium | reverse complement strand
CACGCCGACGACCTCTCGTTCCGCTCCGCGCTACGCGCTCCGCTACACGAGAGGTCGCCAAACCCCCCCAATCAGAGAAGATCACCTACACACACAAACCGACGCGAAGTGGGGCCACTTCAAGCCGCCGCGCCGGGGCCACTGCAAACCGCCGCGCCCAATCCCTGCGAATGCCTGCGGGAGGAGCGTAGGAGGGGGGCTTCACGCTCAACGGCAGGCGACGAATCACCTGTCCGCGTGCGATCGCCTGAAGGGCGGCCTGCTGCGCCTTGGTCGGTTTCACCATCGGCCTACGCCTCCGTGGTCGCGCGACGGGTCGTGCTGTCGATCTGAAGCGCATCACCGATCAGCTTGCGGGCGTGCTCGGTGAGCACGGTGCCGACTTCGCCATCATCGGTGTCCCCCACCGTGATCAGCCCCTTGTCGTGCAGGTCGGCATTGCTGCCGTCGAGGGTCACGAGCCCGCTCACGGCGAGGACTGCGCGAAGCAGGTCGCCCATTGCGGGGGGCATGGTCTTCTTCTCGTCTGCAGTCATCTCTCGCTCCTATCGCTTGGTGTTACGCCGTTCGCAAAGCCATACGAGAAGTATAGCATGGGTGCAGCGGGACGCTGGGCGGATGTCCGCGAACACGCTCCCAACACCGTTGAGGAAAGACTCTGCGCGGGCGGGACGCCGACGGTCGCCCTGCCGTGCGCCCCTACCCGCGCAGAGAGGGGAGGAGATGGTGCTGCTATGGGGTGTGCGCCCACGGTAGGGGAAGCGGCAGACGGTGGCAACCGCACGCACGATGGGTCACCCACAGGCTGGTCGCGCTCAGCGCAGCGCGCTGCTCAGGCGGGGTGGCCGCCAGCCTGGCGGCTTGAGGATCTTGCCGTCAGCACGAATGCGATGCTCACCTTGGCCGGTGCCGTTGCAGCGCAGACGCTGCCTGTCGGGCAGGCCGATGGGGCCGTCGTCAGCTTCGGCGCTCGGCACGGCGGACCCTACGTCCTCACCCTCCTGGCCAGGCTCTCAAACGGTCACACGGTGCGTAGACGGATCGTCTTCCACGCCTGCGCGCACGCGGCGGGTTGAGCTCGACCCGGCCCGCCTGCCTCAACCGCGCGGCGCGAGCTTCAGGGCGATCTCCAGCTGCATGCTCTCCAGCTTCACGGTCTCCATGTGAACGCTTGCGCCCGGCCGGTTGAGCATGCCGTCGGGCGCGCGCGAGGGCGGCTGCCGCTCGGCGGCGGGGGCGGCGAGCTCCAGCTCCACCGCCAGCGTCTCGCCGGCCAGGTACTCGCGGTGCTCGCGGGCGGCGTCCAGCAGCCGCTCATCGCCTGAGAGGGCGAGCGCGATCCGGTCCTCCACCTGCAGGCCCGCGTTCTTGCGCGCGTTCTGCACGGCATGCACGATCTCCCTGGCCTGGCCCTCGCGTCTGAGCTCCTCGTCGATCGCGAGCTCCAGCGCGACCGCGTGGGCGCCCTCGCGCTCGACCGCATAGCCCTCCGGCGCGCTCATCGTCAGGATCAGATCCTCGGGGCTCAGCTCGTGCTCTCTGCCGGCGACCGAGATGCCGATCCTGATCCCGTCGCCCGCCGCGAGCACCGCCGCCGCGACGCGCTGCGGATCCAACGCCGCGATCGCCTCCGCGGCCAGCGGCATGTCTTTGCCGAAGATCGGGCCGAGCCGGCGGTAGTTGGCCTTCACCTCGTAGCGACCGAGCTACTCGGCGGCATCCACGAAACGCACGCGCCGCACGTTCAGCTCCTCCTCCACGATCCCCTTCAACCGCTCGATCGCGGCCCGCTCACGGCCATCCGCCACCACCACGGCCTCCGCCAGCGGCTGGCGGATCTTCACCTTCGCCTTCGCGCGCGCGCCGAGCCCCAGCTTCACCGTCTCCCGTGCCGTGGCCATCGCCGCCTCCAGCTCCTGCTCGCGCGGCGGCAGCTCGTCCCCCACCGGGAAGTCGCAGAGGTGCACGCTCGGCAGGCTCCCATCCAGGTTGTCGTAGATCTCATCGGCGATGAACGGGCAGAACGGGGCGAGCAGCTTGGCGATCGCGATCAGGCAGCTGCGCAGCGTCTCGAACGCGACCGGGTCGCCGTCCCAGAAGCGGCGTCTGGATCGGCGCACATACCAGTTGGAGATGTCATCCACCAGCTCGGCTATCGCCCGGCCAGCGGCGGTCGCGTCGTAGTCGTCGAGCCGCTCGGCGACCAGCTGCGCCGTGGCCGCCGTGCGCGAGAGCGCCCAGCGGTCCAGCTCGCTCATCTCCCCCGCCGCCGCCGAGTCCGCCAGCGCGTCCCGGTTGGCGTGCGCGTAGAGCACGTAGAAGAAGTAGGTCGACCACAGCTGCTTCAGAAACAGCCTCACCCCCTCCCCGATCGCCTCCTCGGAGAACCGATACCCGTCCCACGGCTGCTTGGAGGTGAAGAAGTACCAGCGGAAGGCGTCGGCGCCGTGGGTGTCGATCACCTGCCACGGCTCGACCGTGTTGCCCTTGCTCTTGCTCATCTTCTGACCTTCTGCATCCAGGATCAGGCCGAGGCAGACCACGTTGCGGTACGGCGCCTTGTCGAACAGCAGCGTGGAGATCGCAAGCAGCGAGTAGAACCAGCCTCTGGTCTGGTCGAGCGCCTCGCAGATGAAGTCGGCGGGAAAGCGCTCGGCGAAGCGCTCATCGTTCTCCACCGGCCAGTGGTGCTGGGCGAACGGCATCGCGCCCGAGTCGAACCAGACGTCTATGACCTCCGGCACCCGCCGCATCGGCTGCCCGCACACCTCGCCCTCCGGCCCGCCCTCATGCGCGCATCGGAGCTCGATGCGGTCGACGTAGGGCCGGTGGTGGTCCTGGAGGCTCTCTCCGGAGAGCCGCTGAAGCTCATCGAAGGAGCCGATCACCTTCGTGTGCCCCTCCGGACACCGCCACACCGGCAGCGGCGTGCCCCAATAGCGCTCGCGGGAGAGCGCCCAATCCACGTTGCCCTTCAGCCACTCCCCGAACCGGCCATCCCTGATGTGGCCCGGATGCCAGTCGACGGTCTGGTTGGCCTGCGCCATCCGCTCTTTGACCGCGGTCGTCCTTATGTACCAGGAGGCCTTCGCGTAGTAGATGAGCGGCGTGGCGCAGCGCCAGCAGTGGGGGTAGGAGTGCTCGTAGTCCTGGCGCTTGAAGAGCAGGCCGTGCGCGTCGAGGTCGGCGATCAGGTCCTCGGCCAGCTGGGGGTCCTTCACGAAGCGGCCCTCGTAGGAGCGCTCCCCGTCGATGCTTCGCACGCGGGCGTCGTAGGTGCCGTCGGGCCTGACCGGGTTGTAGACGGTGCCTGGATTGTCGGGGTCGATCGGGCCGGCTTTCGCCGCCACCGCCGCCCGGAAGTCGTCCTCCCCGAACGCGGGGGCGATGTGCACGAGGCCCGTGCCGTCCTCGGTGGTGACGAAATCCCCGGCGATGATCGGCGCGCCCCCCGGGCTTCGATCGGCCATCGCGAAGATCGGCGAGCGGTAGCCGCGGCCGATCAGCTCCGTGCCCGGCATCCGCTGCAGCACCTCGGCCCCACCGCCGAGCACCTTCTCCACGAGTCCAGAGGCAAGGATCAGCGTCTCACCGCCGTATCTCACCTTCGCGTACTCGATCTCGGGACCGACCGCCACCGCGACGTTGCCCGGCAGCGTCCACGGCGTCGTGGTCCAGATCAGGATGCTCTCATCGGAGTCGAGCAGCCTCAGCTTGACGTAGACGGAGGGATCGACCACATCGCGATATCCGAGCGCCACCTCATGCGAGGAGAGCGCCGTGCCGCAACGCGGGCAGTAGGGCACGACCTTGTGGCCCTCATACAGCAGGCCCTTCTCCGCGATCTGGGCGAGCGCCCACCAGACCGACTCGATGTAGCTCTCATCTAAGGTCCGGTAGGCGTCGTCCAGATCCAGCCAGAACCCGATCCGCTCGGTCAGCCGGTTCCACTCCTCGACGTACTCGAACACCGACTCCCGGCAGCGCCGGTTGAACTCCTCGATCCCGTAGCTCTCGATCTCCGCCTTGCTTTTCAGCCCCAGCTTCTGCTCGACGGCGATCTCGACGGGCAGCCCGTGGCAGTCCCAGCCGCCCTTGCGATCGACCCGGTAGCCGCGCATCGTCTTGTAGCGCGGATAGATGTCCTTGAACACACGGGAGAGGACGTGATGCGCGCCCGGCCGCCCGTTCGCCGTCGGCGGGCCCTCGTAGAAGACCCACGGCTCGGCGCCGGCCCGTGCCCGCAGCGAGGCGCCGAAGACGTCGCGCTCGCGCCAGCGCTCGAGCGTCGCCGGCAAATCGCCCGCACCGTCGATGCGCTCCTGCACGCCGGTTGCCGGCGCGTGCCAGAACAGATCCGAGTCGCGGTTGGCGCGAACGCCCTCGAGCGGGCGGCCGGTCGAGCGCTC